>CAMLFF010000025.1 GCA_946479185.1 uncultured Sphingobium sp. | reverse complement strand
CGAACACCAACCCCAACACGGACACTGCCGAGCGCGTGCATGACAAGCTCGCCCGCGCCCATCACCGGATGTGGTGCGACCATGCCTTTTATGTCGGCGCGACGGGCGACAATGCCGAGCAGCTGGCCGAGCTGGAGCGCATCCCCGGCACGGCAGGCGTCAAGATCTTCATGGGCGCCTCGACCGGCAGCCTGCTGGTGGCGGAGGATGAAGCGCTGGCCCGCGTGCTGGCGCATGGCCGCCGCCGGGTCGCCATCCACGCCGAGGATGAGGCGCGGATGAATGCGCGCATGGACCATCGTGTGACGGGCGATCCCTCAAGCCATCCGGTGTGGCGCGATGATGAAAGCGCGATGCTCGCCACCCGGCGCATCGTGAAGCTGGCGCGCGAGGCCGGGCGGCGCATCCATGTGCTGCACATCACCACGCCTGCCGAGCTGGAATTTCTGAGCCAGCACAAGGACATCGCGACCTGCGAGGTGACGCCGCAGCATCTCACCCTCGCGGCTGAGGAGGCCTATCCGCGCCTTGGGACCTATGCGCAGATGAACCCGCCAATCCGCTCGGGCGCGCATCGCGATGGACTATGGCACTGGCTCGCGCAGGGTGTGCCTGATGTGCTGGGCTCCGACCATGCGCCGCACACCAAGGAAGAAAAGGCCAAGACCTATCCGGCAAGCCCAAGCGGCATGCCCGGCGTGCAGACGCTGGTGCCGCTGCTGCTCGATCATGTCGCCAATGGGCGCCTAACGCTGCAGCGCTTCATCGATCTGACCAGCGCCGGGCCGCAGCGCATCTTCGGGCTGGTCGGCAAGGGGCGCATCGCCGTGGGCTATGATGCCGATTTCACCGTGGTCGACCTCAAGGCCCGCTGGACAATGGAGAAGCAGTGGCTCGCCTCGCGCTGCGACTGGTCGCCCTTTGAGGATATAAGCGTTACCGGCAAACCCATCGGCACCATCATACGCGGCAATCGCGTGATGTGGGATGCACAGCTGGCCAATGAGGCAGTGGGCGAGGCGGTGCGCTTTGAGGCCACGCAATTCCCCGGCCATTAAGAGGAGAGCGCGCGATGGCAGCAGCGACGAAAACCCGGCGCGGGAGCGGCAAGCGCGGGTGGCTGCGCTTCCCCGGCAATCCAACATCCTTCATCGGCAAGCTGTTCCGCTGGATCGCGATTGCGATCTTCTGTTTCGTCACCATCTCGCTGGTGCAGGTGCTGCTTTATAAATGGGTGCCAGTGCCCGTGACCATCACGATGCTGATGGACGACAAGGGGGTTACCAAGGACTGGACGCCCCTCTCACAGATTGATGGCGATATGGCGCGTGCCGCGATTGCCGGAGAAGACGCCAAATTCTGCCAGCATCATGGCTTTGATACCGATGCGATCCAGAAGGCGCTGCAATATAATGCACGCGGCGGCCGCATCCGCGGCGGCTCGACCATCAGCCAGCAGACCGCGAAAAATGTGTTCCTCTGGCAAGGTGGCGGCTTTTTCCGCAAGGGGCTGGAGGCCTGGTACACCGTGCTGATCGAGGCGATCTGGGGCAAACGCCGGATCATGGAAGTGTATTTGAACGTCGCCGAGACGGGCATTGGCACCTATGGGGTGCAGGCGGGTGCGATCCGCTACTTCAATCATGGCGCTGACACGCTCTCCCGCTCCGAAGCGGCCCGCATCGCTGCCGTGTTCCCCCTGCCCAAAAAGCGCGCCGCCATCGCGCCATCCGGCTTCACGCGCAAACAGGGTAATCGCATTTCGCGCTATATTGGCGCTGTGAAGACGCAGGGACTGGATAGCTGCCTGAAGCTGGGATGATGCTCGGGCGTCGGTAACGGAGGCACCAAAAATTGAAAGGGCGGAGACATTGCTGTCCCCGCCCCTTTTTCTTAGCCTGTTGGCAGCGATCAGAAGCTGAAGCGAGCGCCCACGCGGATGGTGTAGAGCGATGAACCATTGTTGGTCACCAACTCGTCTGCCAGCACCGTGTTGGAGCTTGGCTGCTCATAGCGATATTGTGCGCAGCTATTGCCGGTTGCCGCGACGCAGCTAACCTTCGCTACGACCTTGCGGAACGGGAAGCTCGACCGAAGCTGCTGACCCCATTTGTGGTTGAGCAGGTTGGTGAGGTTCTCGACATCCGCAAAGAGCGCAAAGCGGGTGCCCAGCGGCAGCGGGATTTCCTGCTCGACGTGCAGATCGACACGCGTGAAGGCCTTTGAACGGAAGCCATTACGCGGCGCGATCTGGCCACGATAGGCACCCAGACCCGATTCCTCGATGATAGCGTTGATCCGCGCTTGATCCGCAGCAGCCTGTGCTACCGTTGCAGTCGCGGCACCATAGACAACCTTGGAGTCATTCACGGTTGGCACGTAGAACAGGTAACGCAGAGCGCTACCCGCGGTGCCGAATACGCCCGAGCGGCCGCCCGACAGATCCTGCATCGTGTAGCTATATGGCGAACCGGCGCGGGTGGTGCCGAACAGGTCCAAGCGCGTCTTATAGTCGCCGAAGAACGCCTTCTCGAAGGAGACGTTGTAACGGAAGGCCCACTTCACTTCGTCATTGGCATGGCCGGGTCCACCGAAGTTGGCGTCAAGATTGGCGCCATTGCCATAGATCGAGCCGGCCTGCGACGATGTGAGCGCAGCAGCATCACGAACGTCCTGACGGGTATAGGCGCCGCCAATCGTCAGACCCCAATCCCAGCGCTTTTCTGCACGCACAACGCCAACCCAGCTACGGCCATAATCGGTGTTGGTGAGCAGCAGATCCTGGCCCGTGTCGTTCGCATTGCCGATCTTGCTGGCGTAACGCTGACGACCGTCCGGCGTGAGCGAACCGGCAACCGGGATAGAGCGCAGATCAACAACCATGACCTGTGAACGAACCTTGGAATAGAGCAGGTCAGCGCCGAAGAACCAACCGTCGCCGAGCGGCCCGAGATTGGCTTCATAATCCACCGAGAGCGTCGCGCGGAACTGGCTAGGCGCCTTGAATTCCGGATCGACTGCATTGATCGACGTCGTCGCATTGGGGTTAGTCGAGAGGCCATTGGCCGCTGCAACCACGGCTGTATTTGCCGCCGAAGGGATGGTCGTGAAGGATGGGCTCCCAAGAATGGCCGCTGCGTTCGCGCTGTTGGCGCCAGCGCTTGATCCATTGAGCTGGAAGATGCCGCCATCGGTCTGACGTGCCGTGATCGACGTGTTGACGACGCCCGTGTTGGAGAAGGAGTTACCGATGTAAACGTCCGGCGATCCACCGCCAAAGATGCCGCCGCCACCACGGATGGTGAGGCGTGGTGCTGGCTTGTACGTGAAGCCGATGCGCGGCTGGAGCAGATCGATCCCGCTGATCGTGTGGGTGTTCGAGAAGCCATAACGGGGCGCGAAGTTAGGATTGAGAGCCGGCTGGTCCTTCATCCCAAACACGTCCCAGCGCAGGCCGATGCCGAGCGCCAGCTTGTCGCTTACGCGCCAGTCATCCTGCAATCCAAAGGTGTAGACATCATAGGAGAAGCTGGCAGCGGCATCGCTAGGATCAAGCGAAGCAGCATTATTGTAGATGAACTGGCTCGGCGTGCCATTAGCGAAATCGTCAATGCTGTCGAAATAATAGCTGCCAGCCGATGGGTTCACAAAGGCGTTGAAGGTCTTGGTGTGGTTCCATTCAGCCAGCGCCTGGAATGTGTGGTTCCCAGCCTTAAGCTTGGCGGAAACCGAACCACCCCAGCTACGGATATTGAGGATATTGGTCTGGCTCGGGCCGCCAGCGCCGAGCACATATTGCGGCGTGCCAGTGGGGCAGACGATGCTGGCAGAGGTGCTCGTTGCGCCGCCCGTGCGAGCGACGGCTGGGCCAGCGCAGACTGACATTTGCGCACTGCGGCCAAGCAGCGGGAACTGGCCGCTGTCATAAGCCTTGTAGAGCGCCCGCGTCTCGGTCGAGAAAGCCTCCGACCAGTCGGCATTCCACGCGACGACGCCAGCCTTCAACTCGTTCGGCTTGCGGTAGGCGTTGGACTCAAGGCCCAGATCACGCGTGCCAGTCGTCGTGGAGACGTTCAGCTCATCCTTGGTGTAAAGGCCGGTGAGCGAAACGCGCTGCGTGTCCGAGAGGTTCGCATCGATCTTGCCGACGATGCGATCATCCTTGTCGCCATCGGTGCGCAGAAGGCCGCCAGCATCATAGCCATAGCGGCTCTTGGCGATGCCGATCACCCGCTGCAAATCTGCATTGCTGGAGCCGATGACAGGCGTGCCAGCATTGTCTTCCTGCGTGCCGAATGCAACCGGGCGGGCGGCGCGAACGCGCTCTGCGGCAATCATGAAGAACAGCTTGTCCTTAATGATCGGGCCGGAGAGCTGGGCGCCAAAATCCTTGCTGGTGAAGTTTGGCACGGCGACGCGCCCGGTGGGGTTAAGGATGTAGGGCTTGGTGCGCTTGCCAGTCAGCTCATCCGAGCTGAACGTGTAGAAGGCAGTGCCGTGAAACTCGTTCGTGCCGGACTTGAGGATCGCGTTCGATACGCCACCCTGGAAGAAGCCTTCGCGAATGTCGTAAGGCGCAACCTTGGTTTCAAACTGTGCGATCGAATCCAAAGGCACCGGGCCACGACGGGATGGCAGGGCGTCGGGGTTCAGGCCGAAGCTGTCCGTAATGGGCACGCCATCGACGGTGAAGCGGTTGAAGCGCGGGTTTTGGCCTGCAAAAGACACCTGACGGCCAGTAGATTGGCTGGTATCGAGCGTGGCAAAAGGGTTGCGCGCAGCGAGATCGCGAATGTCGCGGTTGACCGACGCCACCTTGCTGATCTGCTCGGCATCGAGAACGGTCACTGGCCCTTGCGACGTATTGCCAGCGCCGCGAATGCGCGATGCGGTGACGACGATGGTGTCGCCAGCCGATTGCATTGCCACCGGCAGCGTGAAGGACTGACCAACGACGGTATACACGTCGGTCGCTTCGAAGTCGCTAAATCCAGCCGCGCTTACCTTGACGGAGTAAGGTCCGCCAACGCGCAGGCCGGAAGCAGAGAAGCCGCCGCTCGCATTGGTTGTGGCCGAGGATGTCGTGCCGCTGGGCACGTGCGTCACCTGAACGGCAGCGCCGGAAAGCGGCGCGCCATCACCAGTCACCGTGCCGGTGATGGTCGAAGTGGTCTCCTGCGCATAGGCCGGGAGGGCGATGCAGGCCGTGGCAATGCTTGCCGCAGAAGCTGCGAGAAAAAAGCGGAAATTAGTCATCGAGATTCCCCTGTTTGAATCGATGCAGATCAGTAAACTGATTGCGCGCCGCACGACGCGACGTCCTTCCCGGCTTGTGCGGCGCCGAACACCCTCTCCATATTTTGCGGAGCCCTGGCGGGAGAGCGTGACGAATTCATGACAGTGGAGCTTTTCCCCCTGTCCTGTATCCGCGCTGACCGTCTTAAATTCCGCTTGCAGAAGCGCGATTTGACATAGCGGCTGTCAATTTGGGAGCAATATGTGCGGGAAAGGCTGTCAAATAGGGCGCTATTTTGTGCAGTGCGGCATTGTTGCAACGCTCTATGCTAAAATCGCGACAAACAGCCATTTGCCCGGCGCCCCTTCAGGACGCGGCGGGCTCGCTACGGGATTGAGCGCCCGGCATCAGCCAGGCAAGGATTGCGAGCCACATGAGTCCGACGGCCCAACCGGCGACGACATCGCTCGGCCAATGCACGCCCAACCACACGCGACTGAGGCCAGTGGCGAGCATCATGCCGATACAGGCCAGCACCAGTAGCCGCGAGCGGGTCATCATCGCAAGTGCGCCATAAAGCGCCATCGCGCCCGCCGCATGGCCGCTGGGGAAGCTTGTGCCAGTCGTTTCAATGATGGAGCCGAGCATCATCGGGCGGGGCGCATCGAAGGCTAGCTTGATCAACGAGTTGAGCACCGATGTGCCCATTGCGGCGACAAACAGCCGGATCATCAAATCGGGCCGTCCGCTGCTGGCGAGCGTCATGCCGATTGCCAGCGCGATTATGGCGCGACCGCCTGCCGCACCCAAGCGGTCCAGCCAGATCGCGATGTGCGTCACCAGCCCGGCACCGCGGATGCCGTGCATCCAGCGCGCCGCACGCGTCAGAAATTCATCGATCGGCGCGAACAAGCCTATGAGCTGCAACAGGCCGATCGCGATGACCAGCGCGAACAGACCGAGCGCGAGGCCCAGCGGGTGAGCCGCGCGCATGGTCGACTTAGACGTGGATGACCCGCCCATAAGCGGCCAGCACGCTCTCGTGCATGGATTCGCTGATGGTGGGATGCGGGAAAACGGTCTGCATGAAATCCTGCTCCACCAGCTCGGCAGTCTTGCCGATGGTATAGCCCTGGATCATCTCGGTCACTTCCGCGCCGACCATATGCGCGCCGAGCAGTTCGCCCGTTTTGGCATCGAACACCGTCTTCACAAAACCTTCCGCCTCGCCCAACGCGATGGCCTTGCCATTGCCCATGAAGGGGAAGTTGCCGACCTTCACTTCATAACCGGCTTCCTTGGCCTTGGCCTCGGTGAGGCCGACGCTGGCGACTTGCGGGCGGCAATAGGTGCAGCCGGGGATGTTCAGCGCATCCATCTCATGGGGATGCACATCCTTGTTACCGAGCGCCTGCGCAATGGCTTCAGCCGCGGACACGCCTTCATGGCTGGCCTTGTGCGCGAGCCATGGCGGCGCGGTGACGTCACCGATTGCCCAGATGCCATCCGCGTTGGTGCGGCACAGGCCATCGGCCTTGATGTGGCCGCGCTCGGTTGTGACGCCGAGCGCTTCCAGCCCGATATCCGCCGTGTTGGGCACGATGCCGATGGCGACGATGCAATGGCTGAAATCGCCTGGCACTGCCTTGCCATCCTTGCCGGTGATGCCTGCCGAGACCCCGGTGCCGGTAACCTTGAGGCTATCCAGCTTCGCGCCGGTCAGGATGTTCATGCCCTGCTTCTTGAGCTGCTTCTCAAGGAACACGGAGATGTCCGCATCTTCCACGGGCACGATGCGGTCCATCATCTCGACGACCGTCACGTCCACGCCCATGTCATTATAGAAGCTCGCAAACTCGATGCCGATGGCGCCGGAGCCTATGACGAGCAGCTTGCTGGGCATTTCCGGCGGGGTCATGGCGGTGCGGTAGGTCCAGATGCGCTTGCCGTCCGCCGGGGCGAAAGGCAGATCGCGCGCGCGGGCACCTGTCGCGACGATGATGTGCTTGGCGCTGAGTTCAGTCTTCTTGCCGTCCTTGTCCGTCACGGCGAGCTTGCCTTTGCCAGCCAGCACGCCCGTGCCCATGTGGACCGCGATCTTGTTCTTCTTCATCAGGTGCGTGACGCCAGCATTCAGCTGCTTGGCGACACCGCGCGAGCGCTTCACCACGGCTTCGAGATCGGCACTGATCTTCTCGGCGGCCAGACCATAATCCTTGGCGTGGCTCATATAATGGAAGATTTCCGCCGAGCGCAGGAGCGCCTTGGTGGGGATGCAGCCCCAGTTGAGGCAGATGCCGCCGAGCAGCTCGCGCTCCACAATCGCGGTCTTGAGGCCAAGCTGGCTCGCGCGGATCGCCGCGACATAGCCGCCGGGGCCAGAACCAAGAACGATAACGTCAAAAGATTCAGACACGAATTGCTCCATTTAAAAGCCCCTCTCCCCTCGCGGGAGAGGGGTTGGGGGAGAGGGGTTGGGCCCTGTCAATCAGCGCACACCAGATTGCCTCAGCGACCTGATCCGTGCGCGCCAGAATATCGTCATTCCAGAAACGCAGCACGTGAAAGCCTTGACGCTCCAGCCATGCCGTCCGGTGGTTATCTTGTTCATTTCCGATATGCTGTGAGCCATCGGCCTCGACAATGAGCCGATGTTCAAAATTCACGAAATCGACAATGAAGTTGCCGATCACCTGCTGACGCTTGAATTTGTGAGCAGCCAATCGTTTGTTGCGCAGGATCGCCCAGAGGCGTCGCTCGGCATCTGTCGGGTTTGTCCGCATCTGTCGGGCGCGTTCCAGCAGAGGGTTGCCCCCTCTCCCTCCCACCGCTTCGCGGCGGGCCCCTCCCTCTCCCTCAAGGGGAGAGGGGAATACACCGAGCCGACATTGCTTCATGCTGCTGGCACCATGGGTGGCACCTTTCGGGGGCGGCGCGCTTCATCGATGGCGACGAAGATGAATTTGGCCTGCGTGACCTTGTCGGTCTCCTCGCTGTGCCGCGCGCGGCGCCAGGCCTCGACGTCGATGGTCATCGAGGTGCTGCCGACCTTCACAAGCTTGGCGAAAACCGAGACTTCATCGCCCACCAGCACGGGTCGATGGAATTGCATACCCTCCACGGCGATGGTGACCGCGCGGCCCTTGCTGTGCCGCGAGGCGACAAGCGCTGCGGCCATGTCCATCTGCCCCATCAGCCAGCCGCCGAAAATATCGCCATAAGGATTGGCGTCGGCAGGCATGGCGGTGATGCGCGTCGCGGGTTGACCGTTCGGCAGCTCATCTTCCGAAGAGACAGGGCCGGCAGGCACTTAGGCCACCAGACCCAGCGGCGCCTCCACCAATTCCTTGAATACCTTCATCAGCTCAGCGCCATCTGCGCCATCGATTGCGCGATGATCGAAGCTGCCGGTGGCGGACATGACCGTTGCGATGCCCAGCGCATCATCGACGATATAGGGGCGCTTCTCGCCCGCGCCGATGGCCATGATCATGGCCTGTGGCGGGTTGATGACCGCCTCGAACTGCTTGATGCCCATCATGCCCATGTTGGAGAGGCTGGCGGTGCCGCCGGTGAATTCCTCGGGCTTGAGCTTGCCTTCCTTGGCGCGCCCGGCGAGATCCTTCATGGCCGTAGAGATGGCGCTGATCGACTTGGACCCGGCATCCGTGATGATCGGCGTGATGAGGCCAGCGGGGAGCGACACGGCCACCGAGATATCCGCGCGGCTGAACTTGAGCAGATGATCGCCCGCGAATTGCGCATTGCACTTGGGCACGATGAGCAGCGATTTGGCGAGCGCCTTGATGAGCATATCGTTGACCGACAGCTTCACGCCGGATGATTCGAGCGCCTTGTTCAGCTCGCCACGCAGCTTGAGCAGCGCATCGAGCCGCACGTCCACGGTGAGGTAGATGTGCGGAACCTGCTGCTTGGATTCGGTGAGGCGGCGCGCAATGGTCTTGCGCATGTTCGAGAGCTTCTCGACCTCGTGCGGAATGCCGAAATCCTGCGCTGCGACCGGCGCTGGCGCGGCAGCGGGTGCGGATGCTGCGGCGGGCGCTGCGGCCGTTGCAGGCGCGGTGCTGCCGGGCTTCACGCCCTCAAGGTCGGCTTTGACGATGCGACCATTGGGTCCGCTGCCCGAGAGCGCGGCCAGATCAATGCCCTGCTGCGAGGCGATGCGGCGCGCGAGCGGGCTGGCGGTGACGCGATCGCCAGTGGATGCGGGCGCGGCGGCGGCAGGCGCGCTTGCGGCCTTGGCGACTTCCGGCTCCGGCTTGGGCGCGCTGGCAGGCTCTGCCTTGGCGGGTGCGGCATCGGCCTTGGGGGCGGCTGCACTGCCAGCGTCCGCAGGAACCGCCTCGCCATCTTCCACCAGCACGGCAATGACCGTGCCGACCTTTACATTGTCCGTGCCTTCGGCGACCAGGATCTTGCCGATCACGCCTTCATCGACAGCCTCAAATTCCATAGTGGCTTTGTCGGTCTCGATCTCGGCAAGCAGATCACCAGACGAAACGCTGTCGCCTTCCTTGACCAGCCACTTTGTGAGCGTGCCTTCTTCCATGGTGGGGGAGAGAGCGGGCATCTGAATATTGATCGCCATGAGGGCCAGGCTTTCCCGTTTTGCAGGTTAGAAAATCAGCGTTCACCTTCACGCTTTGCCCGGCTGGGTCAAGGCCATCGCTTGCATCAGGGGCGAATTTCCCGCACCTGTCATCGCAAGAATTTTCGGGGAGCAGGCCATGATGCGCACCTATCTCGTCGTTGTGGATGAAAGCAGCGAGGCTGAATCGGCCCTGCTCTTCGCCGCGCGCCGCGCTGCCAAGACCGGCGGTGGCGTCCATATGCTGGCGCTCGTGCCAAAAACAGAGTTTGTCCAGTGGGGCGCGGTGCAGGCGACGATGGAGGATGAAGCGCGCTCGCGGGCCGAGGCGCTGGCAATGGGTGCGGCCGGCACGCTGATGGCAGAGGCGGGCATTCAGCCTGCGATCACCGTGAAGGTGGGTGATCCGATCGCCTCGGTGAAGGAAATGCTGGCTTCTGGCGAGCCAATCGCCGCGTTGGTGCTGGGCGCTGCGGCAAAGGGAGCGCCGGGACCATTGGTGGCGCATTTTGCAGGCAATGATGCGGGGACATTGCCCTGCCCGGTGATGATCATCCCCGGCTCGCTCAATCGTGACGATATTGAGCGGCTGAGTTAGAAAAAGGGACGGCGAGCTTGCGCCGCGCCATCCCTTTATTCCGGTATCAAACTAACAGCAGCAATCAGCCGGGCTGATTGGCACGCTCGGCACCCTTGCCATCAAGATTCTCGGCGACGAACGCCCAGTTCACATGATTTTTCAGGATCGTCTCGGCATAGTTCGGCCGGACGTTGCGATAATCGATATAATAGGCATGTTCCCACACATCGAGAATGAACAGTGGCGTCGCGCCGTGGGCGACTGGCGTGTCGGCATCATGGTAGCTCGTCACTTCCAGCTTGCCATCCTTGAGGTTGAGCGCGGCCCAACCACTGGCGAAATGGCCGACGGCCTCTGCCTTGAGCTTGTCGCAGAGCGCATCGACCGAGCCGAACGCTTCGTTGATCAACTCAGCAAGCTTGCCGGTCGGCTCCTGCTTCTCAGGGGAAAGACCAAGCCAGAAGAAGCTGTGGTTCCAGATCTGGCCGACCTGATTGAACAGGCCCGGCTTTGCGCCGCCCTTTGAAAGCTCGATCAGCTCGAGCAGCGACTTGCCCTGCAGGGCAGGATCAGCCTCGACCAGCTCGTTCGCCTTCACGACATACGCATTGTGATGCTTGCCATGATGATAATCGAACGTCTCGGACGACATGTCTTCGCCAAAAGCGGTTTTGGCATAGGGAAGATCGGGCAGTTTGAATGCCATGATGAAAGCTCCTCATTGGGTTTTGAATTGTTTTCGTGAAGGCGAAACGCGCGGGCGCGCGAATCGTTCGGCCTTGCAAGTGCGAAATGGCGCGCCTGAGCCACGGTTTCCAGTCATCTCTCCCGATCAGGCTCAAATATAAATTTGATATGACAGGCGCCAAGCTTTGGCCTAGCCTTGCCGATGGCCAGGATAGTCTGGCCTGGGAGAGGGGTCGCCCTCGGCGCACCTCTAAGAGATTTGGGGGGAGCTATGACTAAATTTTTCGGCAATCTGCACATGGTGCTGCTTGTAGGCGTGCTGCTATCGCTCGCAGTGATTTACGGCATTGGCCCGAATGGCGATTTCATGCAGTCGACCTTTCGCTGGCTACACAGCTTCTTCGGTATCTTGTGGATCGGCCTACTCTATTATTTCAACTTCGTGCAGATCCCCACCATGCCCAAGGTGCCTGCCGAGCTGAAGCCCGGCGTCTCCAAATTCATTGCGCCATCTGCTTTGTTCTTCTTCCGCTGGGGCGCTGCCTTCACGGTGTTGACCGGGCTGATCGTTGCATGGCTCGCAGGCTATGCCCATCAGGCCATGATGCTGGCCGCGCCTTATCAGCTGATCGGCCTTGGCATGTGGCTGGCGCTCATCATGGCGTTCAATGTGTGGTTCGTGATCTGGCCTGCGCAGAAGAAGGCGCTCGGCATCGTGCCCGCCGATGATGCGACCAAGGCAAGCGCCGCCACGCGCGCAATGATCTTCAGCCGCACCAACACGGCGCTGTCGATCCCGATGCTTTACTGCATGGTGAACTTCAACGGCGGTTGATCTGCCTGCGCCACGTCTTAAAGAAGCCCGTGCTTTTTGAGGCAGTGGCGCAACTGATCATATGAGAGGCCCAGCGCCTTGGCAGTCGCGCGCTGGTTGAAGCGGTGCCGCCCGAGCGCATGGTTGAGGATCGCGGCCTCATGCCCATCCACGGCAGCGCGAAAATCCGTGATGTCATCCAGCACCACTGCCAATTGCCCGTCGAGCGTATCGCCTGCCGCTGTAGGCAAAGGCGCTGCCACCGGGCGAGCCGAGGCGCTGCCGGGCATGGGCTGCGGGCGCCAGGGGGAGGCGAAAGGATCAAGCTGGATCGCGCCGACTGGCCTTTCCGGATCATGCCAGCGATAAACGGCGCGCTCGACGACATTGCGCAATTCGCGCACATTGCCCGGCCAGCGATAGCTCACCAGTTCCGCCATGACGGCAGGCGAAAAGCCATGCCAGCCTGACCAGCCGCACTCGGTTGCCATGCGGCGACCGAAATGCTCGACCAGCACCTCGACGTCCCCTTCCCGCCCACGCAACGGCGGCAAGGTGATGACCTCGAACGAGAGCCGGTCCAGCAAATCCGCGCGGAAGCGCCCGGCCTCCACCGAATCGGGCAAATGCTCATTGGTGGCGGCAACGATGCGCACATCCACGGACACCGGCTTTGAACTGCCAATCCGCGTGATCTCGCCATATTCGACCGCGCGCAGCAGCCGCTCCTGTGCGGCCATCGAGAGCGTGCCAAGCTCATCGAGGAACAAGGTGCCGCCATCGGCTTCCTCGAAGCGACCCACGCGGGCGCGGGTGGCGCCGGTAAAAGCGCCCGCCTCATGCCCGAACAGCTCGGCCTCAATCAACGTTTCCGGCAGTGCCGCGCAATTCATGGTGATGAGCGGGCCATCCCAACGGGGCGAGAGGCGATGGATGCGCTCGGCAATCAGCTCCTTGCCGGTGCCCCGCTCGCCGACGACAAGCACGGTGCGGAACAGCTCGGCCGCACGCCCTGCCTGCTCGATAGCGTCGAGAAAGGCCGAAGATTGCCCGACAAAGTGCGTCACTTTTTCCATGCCAAATATTAGTGCCAAATCCCACTTCTTCGCAACAAAAAGTGTTGGCCGGATGCACCGCCGGCCAAAATTCGCGCTTTTCTGCGCCTTTCGTGAATTGGCACGGCTTATGCTTAGTAAAAGCCAGTCCGCTCAGGCGGCGGTGTGCGTGTCCCTGCACGCACACCGATACAGAGTTTTGATGGAGTAGTTGAATGGGTATTTTCTCACGCACCCGGGATATCATTGCCGCCAACGTTACCGATCTGCTCGACCGGGCAGAAGATCCGGCCAAGATGATCCGCATGATCATTCTCGAAATGGAGGAGACGCTGGTCGAAGTGCGCGCCTCTGCTGCCCGCACGATTGCGGACCAGAAGGAAATGCGCCGCCACATCACCAAGCTCGATGCGTTGCAGGAGAGCTGGAAGGAAAAGGCCGAGCTCGCCCTTTCCAAGGATCGTGAAGACCTGGCCAAGGCGGCTCTGGTGGAGCGGCAGAAGGCGGTCGAGATGGCCGATCAGCTCAAGTCGCAGATATTGGTGCTCGATGAAGCGCTGGCAGCCTCCGAAGAGGATATCGCCAAGCTGCAAGGCAAGCTGCGTGAGGCCCGTGCCCGCCAGAACAGTCTCGTCACGCGGATGGAAAGTGCGCAATCCCGCCTGCGGGCGCGCGAAATGTATAATGGCGAGCGGGTGCAGGACGCCTTCTCCCGCTTCGAGCTGCTCGAGCGCCGCGTGGACATGGCGGAAGGTCAGGCCGATGCGGCGGGTCTTGGTGGACAGCCCAAGACGCTGGAGCAGGAAATTGCTGAGCTGCAATCCAATGACGCGGTCGAAGCCGAGCTTGCCGCGCTCAAGGCCGCCCAGGGCAGGAAGGACTAACCATCATGGAAGATGTTTTCCTGCCCGTCGTCATCTGCGGCATGTTGTTCATCGGCATGCCCTGGCTGCTCTTCCATTATGTGACCAAGTGGAAGCAATCGCCCAAGATCACGGATGAGGATGAGCGCCTGCTCGATGAGATGCATGTGCTCGCCCGCCGCCTTGAGGAACGCCTCCAGACTGTCGAGCGCATCATCGCTGCCGACAATCCCGATTTCCGCCCGCATCGCTCGGTTGAGAGCGACGACTATAACTTCGACAGGAGGAACTAAGATGTCCGCCCGCCGCACCAAATTCTATCTCGACAAGAAAAATGGCAAGTTCATGGGCGTGTGCTCCGGCATCGCCGACTATAGCGGCATCAATGTGCTGTGGGTCCGCATCGGCGCTGTACTGGTGACGCTGATGGGCGCCTTCCCCTGGACGGTGATTGCCTATTTCCTCGCCGCATGGATGGCTGATGACAAGCCATCAGGCCTGTATGCCGACCGGGACGATGAGAAGTTCTGGCAAGGTGTGCGCACCAACCCGGCACGCTCCACCCGCGATGTGCGCAGCAAGTTCCGCGATATCGATCGGCGGCTTGGCGACATCGAGACCTATTACACCAGCCGCAACACGCGCCTCGCCAACGAGATTGACAGCCTGCGCTGAGGCGCGGCTGACGGTCTCAAGATCAGGGGAAAAAGGACATGAATGAATTAGCGATTTTGGGCATCAGCGATAATATGCCGTGGATCATCGGTGGCGGCATTGCGCTGGGCTTCTTCGCCATTGCCGGCTGGGTGTTCAACACATGGCTGCGCGTGCATAATGGCTATCCGCTTGAGAATAGCTGGGGCAAAGCCGTTTATCCGCAGAAAAATGAGGAAATGGTCGAGCGCATCAAGCTGCTGAGCCAGGAAAACGCGCAGCTGCGCGCAGAGATGGGCGCCGTCAAGGATCGGCTTATCAATGTCGAGCGGATCGTGACCGATGGCGCGCTGAGCCTCAATCATGAGATTGAGAGCCTGCGCGGCTCGACGAACTGAGAGGGATTCGACCATGCCTATAACGATGCTGGGCTTTTTTCTGATCGTCGTGGGCATTCCCGTGCTTGCGAAAACGTGGAGCGGCCACATGCAGCGGATGGTGAAGCTGCGCGAGCGCGAGCTTGAGGTGATGGGCACGCAGACGGCGGAAAAGGCTGCGCAATATGCGGCGCAGGTCGAGCGGCTGGAGCAGCGCGTGCGCGTGCTGGAGCGGATCGTGACTGACCGTGGCGCCGGGCTTGCCGATGAGATTGAGGGACTGCGAGATGACGAGGCGCCCCGCGCAATCGGGCACTGATCGGGGGAAAGGGCATGATGATGAGCATGGTCAATATATTGGGCGAAACCTCTTTTGCGCTCGCGCTGGTCTTTGTGACCGCAACCGTCACTTTCGCGCTTCTAAAGGGCTGGAACGGCTGGCTGGCGCTGAAGCGGCTGGGACTGGAGCGGCCTGCGCCCTCCGCCGCCAGCGAGCCAGGCCTGAACAGCACGGCCATGACTGCGCGGATTGAAATGGCGCACCTCAAGGAGCGCATCCGCAAGCTGGAGGCGATCGCGGCAGGCATCGATATCTGAGCTGGCATCGCGCACCGCGCTGCCTATATGGGCCGCATGACGAGCCTCCCCACTTTGCAAGATGTTCAGGACGATTATGAGCTGCTGGAAGGCGATGAGCGCTACCGGCTGCTGATCGACCTTGGCCGCGCCCTTGAGCCAATGCCCGATGCGCTCAAGACCGATGCGACGCTGGTGCGTGGCTGCTCGGCATCGGTTTGGGTCTACCCCACGCGCAAGGATGATGGAGCGCTGCATTTTCTAGCTGACAGCAATGCTGCGATCACCAAGGGCATTATCGCGCTGGTGCTCCTGACGGTGCAGGACAAGATGCCGGCGGACGTCGCCGCACTGGACATCGAGGCGGCGCTCGCGCCATTCGATCTCAAGCGGCAACTCTCCTCCAACCGCACGCAGGGCCTGCCAAACATGATCGCGCTGATCCGCGAGACGGCGCAGCGACTGGCTTAAGCTTCAGGCGTGGGTTGCTCGCGCGGCATGGGAAGGATGAGGCCAACCAGCGGAAGCACGATCATACCCGCGCCGGAGGCCATCAGCGCCATTGCGACGCCGTGACTCTCCGCAAAATGACCCCATAGCCAGCTGCCAAGCGCAATGCCGCCAAAGGTGACGCTGCTCGTCATCGCTGTAACGCGCCCGATCAGAGGCTTCGGCGCCCATAATTGCCCTGCCACGGAGAAGCCGGAAAGCGCCTGCACCCATGCCGCGCCGCCAATCGCCAACAGTAGCAGCATCACCCAGAAGGGGGGCGAGAAGGAGACGCCGAGGCATCCTGCGCCATAGATCAGCCCTGCCGCGCGCGTGATTATCTCGCCATTATAGCGCTGACGGAACCATGTGCTGCTGGCTGCCCCTGCGACTGAGCCTAGACCCAGCGCACCTAGCAGCATCCCAAAGGTGAAGGAGCCCTGCCCCAGCATCTCGCTGGAAACGAGCGGCATCAGTGCCCAGGCCGCGCTGCCAGTGGCGGTGAAGGTGATCGCGCGCAACATGATAGTCCGCACCGGAGGAGACGATGCAGCGAAGCGGAACCCCTCCGCAATCACAGCCGAAATCCGCCGCCCACCCTCTGGCTTGGCGACTTGGGGACGCCAGCGCCACAGGATGAGGATGACCGCGAGATAGCTCAGCGCATTGGCTACGAACGCCGCCTTGGCGCCCCCCGCCGCAACAATTGCGCCGCCAAGCGCGGGGCCGACTGTGCGCGCAACGCTAAAGGCAAGGATGTTGAGCGCGATCGCCGCGCCAAGCTCTGCGCGCGGCACGATATGGCTGATCGAGCCTGCGAGCGCGGGATTGAAGCAGGCAACCCCGCAGGCCAGCAAGGCCGTGAGCCCAATGACCAGCGCTGGCGGTACGATGCCCGCAAAGCTCAGCAGCGCCAGCAGCAGCGAGAGCGCGAACATCGCCCCTTGCGCCACCAGCATGAGCGTGCGCCGATCCCACATATCCGCCATCGCGCCCGCAGGCAGGGCGAGCAGCATGATCGGCAGATTGACCGCGCTTTGCACGAGCGCAACGACATCGGCCCGCTGCCCCGTCGCCGTCAATTGCCAAGCCGCGCCGACCGCCTGAATGGCATTGCCGAAATGCGCCAGCAACGCGCCCAGCAGGATGAACGCGAAGGTGCGGTGGCGCAGGGGCGAGAAGGTGGTGGCGGTGGTGATGGGGAGGCCTTGAACAGGTTTAGACAGGTGATAGGGGTAATTTGTGGATTGGCTGATGGTGCGGCGCAAGTCCTACATTTGTCTAATGCTTAGATAAAATCGCCCTTCAGCTGCTGCTCGAAGCCTGCGACCAGCGCACGCAGGCCAAGCTCGAAGCTTGCATCGAAGCCGAGCATTTCGTCGAGATAATCATGCATGGAGCCGTTGGCTTCGTAGCTTGACCAGCCCAACACGAAGGAGATGACCGAAGCCTGGCAGGATAAAGCTCGCTGCATATCGAGACCCAATGCGACGAGCGGCGCGGAGACGGCGCGCGCATGATCGGCGGTTGATGTGACGCGCGGCGCAGACACGCTTGCACAAAGGCGCGCGCCATCCCGATGGGCTGCAAACGACCGCCGCAGGGCCTGCCCTAACTGGATCAGCCAATCGCGCCAGTCGGACGATGCCGGGATCGAACGATAAGCCATGTCGTAAATCTCCCGCGCCATCATGCCGAGCAGCGCGCCCTTGTCGGCAACATGCCAGTATAAGGCGGGGGCCTGCACGCCGAGCCGCTTGGCCAAGGGGCGCATGCTCAACCCCTCCAGCCCGCTTTCCTGAAGTTGCGCAAAGGCTGCGGACACGACGCGGGCGCGATCAAGCGCTGGGATTTGAGGCTGCGTCATCACTGCGGGATTGACTATTTAACACTGTTAAGTCAACCTGTGTCGCAGGAGAGACTTGAGGGTAGAATCAATGGGTAACCTCGCATCATCTTATGTTCGCGACGCCTGGTATGTAGCTGGATGGTCTGCGGATCTCGCGCCCGCCACGCCCTTTGCGATCACCATATTGGGCGAGCCGATCGTGCTGTGGCGCGGCGAGAGTGCCATTCACGCGCTGGCGGACCGCTGCGTTCACCGGATGGCACCGCTTTCGCTGGGCCGGTGTGAAGGCGAGCGACTGCGCTGCATGTATCACGGCCTGCTGTTCGATGCTGATGGCAAGGTGATCGAAATTCCAGGGCAGGACCTCATCCCCCGCGATGCGCGCGTCAAACGCTACAAGGTGGTCGAACGTCATAGCTGGATATGGGTCTGGATGGGCGAGGAACAGGCTGCCGACCCTGCCCTCATTCCCCCCGCTGTGGGCTATGACGATCCCGACTATGTCCTGGGTCATGGCCAACTGGATTATGCAGCGGAGGCGCGGCTCATTAATGATAATCTGCTTGATTTCAGCCATTTGACCTATGTTCATGCGCAGAGCTTCGGCTCAAGTCCGGACTTTGCGAACAACCTGCCGGTCGTCACGCCGCTTGCGCGCGGTGTGCGGTTCGAGCGGTGGATCACCAACACTTTGGGATCGAGCAATCGCAAATCGTCCGATCCGATCGACAACTGGCAGACCTATGATTTTCTGGTGCCCGGCATCCTGCTGATGTGGAGCGCCACCTATCCGCTCGGCACAGCGGAAAAGCTCAACTTTGCTGCGCCCGACAAGGGGGACGCCAAGGACGGACTGAACTTCACCAGCCAGGCCGTGACCCCAATGACGGACAAGACGGCGCGCTATTTCTTCTCATGGGGTCCGCACCGGGAGCATGGTGACGAAGCCTTGCGCGATGGGATGATGCGTATGGCGGACATGGCTTTTGCCGAAGATAAATGCATGATCGAAGCCCAGCAGCGCGTCATCGATCTGGCACCGGCGGATGCGCGCATCATGCCGACCAGCCATGACCGGGGCGTGACCTTGTTCAATCGCCTTGTCGCGAAGCTGGCGGCTGGCAATGGCGCGGCGATCACGCAGGAAACAGCGTCACGATAAGGGCGCGATCAGCGGCGGTTGATTGCTACCCGAACGGCATGTTTAACGCGCGCGACCCGCATCGGCGCCCGCCGTCTCACCGCCGAGCGCGCGATACAGCGTAACCCGGTTGCGCGCGGCTTCCAGCTCTGTCGCGACCAGATTGCGGCGGGCGGCATAGCTGGTGCGCTGGGCGTCGAGAGCTTGCAGGAAGCTGTCGACACCGCCGCGATAGCGAGCATTGGCGAGCATGAGCGCGTCTTCACTGGCCTC
>CAMLFF010000024.1 GCA_946479185.1 uncultured Sphingobium sp. | reverse complement strand
GAGAGGACGGATTTTGGGGCGGAAGCTTTAGGGGCGGCAAAAGCCCGGTAGCCTCAGGCGCCATTCCGCGCTAGCGAAAGGGCATGGCTCTCTCCGATGATATCGCTCTCGCCAACGCCCTTGCTGATGCAGCGGGCGCGGCGATTCGCCCCTTCTTTCGTGCGCCGTTCGAGATCTCGGACAAAAGCGATGCGTCTCCGGTCACTGAAGCCGACCGCGCCGCCGAATTGGCGATGCGCCGCCTGATCGACGCCGAGCGCCCGCGCGATGGCATCATTGGTGAGGAATTTGGCGCCGAGCGGGCTGATGCCGCGCGGCAGTGGGTGCTTGATCCCATCGACGGTACGCGCAGTTTCATTGCCGGGCGCCCCATCTTCGGCACGCTGATCGCGCTAATGCAGGATGGATGGCCTGTGCTGGGCATTATCGACCAGCCAATCAGTGGTGAGCGCTGGGTCGGCGCGATGAGCTTGGGAACGACATTGAACGGCAAACCGGTCAAGACCCGCGCCTGCCGCGCGCTCGATCAGGCCATTTTAGCGACCACTGGCCCGCAATATTTCCCCGGACACAGCGCCGAGCATTTCTCGGTTCTGGGTGGGCAATGTCGTGACACGATCTGGGGTGGCGATTGCTATAATTATGCGCTGCTTGCGAGCGGCCATATCGACATCGTCGTTGAAGCCGGACTCAAGCTGCACGATCTGGCGGCGCTCGTCCCCATTGTGGAAGGGGCGGGCGGACAGATGTGCGACTGGTCGGGAGAACCACTGACCGATGCGAGCGAAGGCGATGTGATCGCGGTTGGCGATCCCGCGCGGCTCGATGATGTTATCGAGGCGCTCGCGCATCACGCACATTGATCCGCAGCTTTAATCGGCCACGGTGCCGACAACTGCGCCAGCTGCACCGCCAATGGCTGCACCCTTGCCGACATCATTATCAGTAACTGCGGCCGTGCCCGCGCCAGCCGCCGCACCAATGCCTGCGCCACGAAGCGTTGAGCAGCCCGAGACCGCCAGTGCACCAGCCGCAACAAGCCCAATAAGAACGAGTTTCATGTCGCATCCTTCCTTGCTTGAGATAGCGGAAGAATGCGCGAGGCGGCGCGGGCGTTCCCGCATCCGCCGGGGTCAGCCGAGCGTAGCGCTCCACTGATCGGGCTTGAAGCCAACAAGCAGCGTCTTGGCGCCTGTGACGACTGGGCGCTTGATGAGCGAAGGGTGAGCCGCCATCAGCGCGATTGCTTTTGCCGCGTCCAAGCCGACCTTGTCCTCATCGGGCAGCTTACGAAACGTCGTGCCCGCCTTGTTCAGCAGCACGTCCCAGCCAGCTTCATCAGACCAGCTCTTCAGCTCCGCGCCCGTGGGTGGCTGCTTCTTGTAATCGCGAAATTCATAAGCCACGCCCTGTGCATCCAGCCAGTTGCGCGCCTTTTTCACCGTGTCACAATTGGGAATAGCATGCAGAATGAGTGTCATCGTTCATCCATGTTCAAGCGTCAGACCAGCTCGTCTTCGCCGACCGTCTCGAACTTGTCGGCCAAGGTCAGCTTGTCCAATATGGCGGCAGTTTCATCGCGCACCTTCACCATGATGCGGCGCAGCTCGCATTCTTCCTCCGGCACGCAGTTCTTGCAGGTCTGATGCGCATAGCGGCTGGCGCAGGGGACCAGCGCGAGTGCGCCATCCGTTAGCCTGAAAATATCGCCATAACGCACGTCGATTGGCGCAAGCGCCAGCCAATAGCCGCCATCGCGACCACGGCGCGTAGCGACAAGGCCAGCACGACTGAGCTCGGAGAGAATGACCGTCAAAAACTTCGCGGGAATATTTTGCGCAGTCGCAATGTCCGCCAGCTGGATCGGACCTTCTCCATAATGCCGAGCCAGATGCTGAAGGGCTCGGATGGAATAACGCGTGCGTTGCGAAAGCATAACTACCACATTGGCAGAGAATGTGGATCACGCAAGGGGCTAGGCGGGATCGGGGCATTAAATCATAAAGCCCATCGCATTCTTCTCGAAGGAGAAGCGTGCGATGGGCTCATAAAGCTCAAACTAAACGTTCAGGCAGCGACCTTGCGGCGCTCCGCCAACTCATCGTTGAGCATCTCTGCCAGCAGGAAGGCCAGCTCAAGGCTCTGCGCCGCGTTGAGGCGCGGGTCGCAATGGGTGTGGTAGCGATCAGCGAGGCTCTGCTCGGTCACATCGATAGCGCCACCCGTGCATTCGGTCACATTCTGGCCGGTCATCTCGGCATGGATGCCGCCGCCGAAGCTGCCTTCCGCGCGATGCACGGCGAAGAAGCCGCGCACTTCCGCGAGGATTCGCTCGAACGGCCGCGTCTTGTAGCCGGTCGCCGCCTTGATGACATTGCCGTGCATCGGGTCACAGGACCAGACAACGGGATGCCCTTCGCGCATGACGGCGCGCACGAGCGGGGGCAAAGCGCCCTCGATCTTGTCATGCCCATAGCGGGTGATGAGCGAAATGCGCCCGGCCTCACGGCGCGGATTGAGCACGTCGAGCAGGCGCAGCAGCGTCTCAGGATCAAGGCTCGGCCCGACCTTCATGCCAATCGGATTGCCGATGCCACGCAGATATTCGACATGCGCGGAACCCAAGAAGCGCGTGCGATCCCCGATCCAGAGCATATGCGCGCTGGTGTCATACCATTGGCCCGTCAGCGAATCCTGCCGGGTCAGCGCTTGCTCATAGGGGAGCAGCAGCGCCTCATGGCTGGTGTAGAAGCTCGTGCCGCCAAGCTGCGGCACAGTCTCGGGGCTCAGGCCACAGGCCTTCATGAACTCCAGCGACTCGCCGATCCGGTCAGCCATTTCGCTGAACTTCTTGGCCCAGGGGCTACGGCCCATGAAATCGAGCATCCAGCCATGCACCTTGTCGAGGCTGGCATAGCCGCCGGTCGAGAAAGCGCGCAGCAGGTTGAGCGTGGCCGCGGACTGATTGTAAGCGCGCACCATCCGCTGCGGATCGGGCTCGCGCCCTTCCGCCGAGAAGGCGATGTCGTTCACATTGTCGCCGCGATAGCTGGGCAGTTCCACGCCATCGATGGTTTCCGTGCCCGCCGAGCGCGGCTTGGCGAACTGGCCAGCCATGCGGCCAACCTTCACCACCGGCAGCTTGCTGGCGAATGTCAGCACGACAGCCATTTGCAGCAGCACGCGGAAGGTATCGCGGATATTGTTCGGGTGGAACTCGGCAAAGCTCTCGGCGCAGTCACCGCCTTGCAGCAGGAAGGCTTCGCCATTGGCGACCTTGGCCAGATCGGCCGTGAGATGACGTGCTTCACCTGCAAAGACGAGCGGCGGGAAATTGCCCAGCTGCGCCTCTGCAGCGGCCAGCGCCGCAGCATCGCGATAGATGGGCATTTGCAACCCTTCATGGTCCCGCCAGCTGGCAGGGCTCCAGTTCGCCGTCATATCCTTAGGTCTCCAAGCGCCGATGCCACAAGATGGGGTGTGGTAGGCGAGGGGCAAGCCCCTACCCTTTCGGGCGATTCGACGCAAGGAGACTGGGTGCGCTCACCTGGGAGCGCGGCGCGTCATCGCATGCGCGGCGAGCGTGAGGACGATCGCAAGGGCCGCCGCGATCCACAGCGCGCCGAATCCGAGCAGCTTCTGACTGACGGCACCACTCACCGCGCCCACCATCAGCCCGAACCATAGGCCGAGGTCAGCGCGCCATGAGCCGACCTCATGCCCTGTCAATCGATTAGCCAGCGCCTGCCCTGCCCGCACCAGTGCGCCGGTCATATAGGTCAGCCCCACTTTGACCTCGCCCTTGTCTGCGAGCGCCGCATTCTCCGCGCCCATCGCGATCACCATCGCGCCGAGGGCCACGAGCGGCAGCCAAGGCGCGCATAAGGCGGCAAAGATCAGCAAGGCGCTCACCAGCGCCAGCACAGCCCATCGCCGTGCGCCACCTGCGCGATGGCCGACGACTCCGCCGATCACGACACCTGCCACGAATCCCAGGATCAGCCCCGCCGCCGCAAGCGCTGCGCTCGATGCTTCGCTCAGGCCAACAGCCAGCCGCGTAGAATTGCCGCTCATGAAGGAGATGAAAAAGCCGCCAGCGCTCAAAAAGCCCACCGAATCGACGAAACCCGCAAGCCCGGAAAGGGCAATCGCCAAAGCGAGGAGGCGGCGATCCGAGCGCAGCATCGCGCCTCTAATAGCCCCGTGTCAGGTCGACGACATGCTCGAGCGGTTCTCCCGCGAGATAATGGCGCAGGTTTTTGAGGAAGCGCTGCATGCCGCGCTCATAGGCCGTGGTCTGGCTTGCCCCGGAGAGATGGGACGTGATGAGGAGATTGGGCGTGTCCCAGAGCGGGTCGTCGGAAGGCAAGGGCTCGGGCGTCGTCACATCGAGAAAGGCGCTGCCGATATGGCCGGATTCCAGCGCCGCGATCAAAGCGGGCTGATCGATCTGCTCGCCCCGCGCAATGTTGACGATGCGAGCGCCCGGCTTCATCGCCGCAAGCTCCTGCGCGCCAATCATCGTGCTGGTCTCTGACGTGTTGGGCGCGGCGATGATGACATAGTCAAACTCTGCCAGCCGCCCGCGCCATTCATCCGGGCCGATCACGGACGCGTCGCTGTCCGCGCTACGCCGCACGCCGGTCACGTTCACACCAAAGGCGCGGAGCCGCGTGCCGATCTCCTTGCCGATCGCGCCGTAGCCAATGATGAGCGCCTTTGCGCCCAGCAGCTCGAAATTGCCCGGCGGGCCGGACCGGATCCATTCATGCCGGTCATGCGCCCGCACGATCTGGTCAAGCCGCTTTGCCAGCGTCAGAACGCCCAGCACGGCGAAGTCCGCCACGATATCTGGCAACAGGCCAGCGCCATTGGTGAAGATCTGGCCGCGCGCCTGCATTTCCTTCACCGGAAACGCATCGAGTCCAACGACGACGCTGTTGATCCATTTTGCATTCAACGCCGCGACGGGCGCGAGGGCATAGGCTTTGGTCGGGAAGTCATCGAACCAGCCAATCTCGGCTTGCGGGGCGAGATGCAGCGCTTCCTCAAGCGTGGAGAAGCCGAGCACCTCGACACCATCGGGCACGCGCGCCTGCAATTGCGCGCGATACAGCTCGGGGAAAACGATGGTCGTCTTACGCGTCATTGAGCCGCCACTCCCAGCCTAGTGGATCACCATCCATCACCTCGACTCCTGCGGCCACGAGTTCGTCGCGCAACAGATCGGATGTGGCGAAATCCTTCTCGGCGCGGGCGCTGTTACGGCGCGCCAATATCTCGGCGATGCCAGCTTCATCGATCGTCGCGGCGATCGGTCGCAACCGCAGCGCGGAACGCTCCAGCGTCAACAGGTTGAGACCCAGCACGGCATCCATCGTGGCGACCAGCGCGCGCTTCTCTTCCGCCGGCACCTTCTTCATCGCCAGCACTTCATCCAGCACGGTCAGCGCAACCGCGCTGTTGAGATCATCACTGATTGCGGCATCGAAGCGCTCCAGAAGCGGCGTGAGCTTGGGATGGCTCACCGCATCGGCCTGCTCGACCGCACGTAGCGGCGCGACCGCCATCAACATGCGCTTGAGGCGGGTGAGCGCGGCTGCGAGATTATCCCAGCTGAACTCCAGCTCTGAGCGATAATGGGCCTGCAGGCACATCAGGCGATAAGCGAGCGGGTGATAGCCGCGATCCATCAGCAATTGGAGGCGAAGGAACTCACCTGCCGATTTGCTCATTTTGCCTGAGCGATCGATCAGAAAATTATTGTGCATCCACAGGCGAGCGCCGGAATGCACGGCGCAATCCAGCCCGCCATGATGGGCATCATAGCCCATGATCGCTTGGTTCTGCGCAATCTCATTGGGGTGGTGGATCTCGCGATGGTCGATGCCACCGGTGTGAATATCGAAGGGCAGGCCGAGCAGCGCGCGACTCATCACCGAGCATTCCAGATGCCAGCCGGGCGCGCCACGACCCCAGGGCGAGTCCCATTCCATCTGCCGCGTCTCACCTGCCGGTGTGCGGCGCCAGATGGCGAAATCGGCGGCTTGGCGCTTGCCATCCACTTCCTCGATGCGCCCCTCGCCCTCCTGCGTCGCGGCGCGGGCGAGGCGGCCATAGTCGGCGACGGTCGATACATCGAAATAGAGGCCAGAAAGCAGCTCATAGCAATGCTGATCCGCAATGCTGCTCGCAAACTCGATCATCTGGCCGACATAGTCGGTGGCGATGGACCAATGCGCGGGCTGGCGAATATTGAGCGCGTCAATATCCGCCCAATAGGCCTGCGTATAATGTTTCGCGATTTCCCAGATGGATTGGGCGCGCTCGGCAGCGGCTTTCTCCAGCTTGTCCTCGCCCGCATCGGCATCGTCGGTCAGATGGCCAACATCGGTGATGTTGATCACATGCTTGAGCGCATAGCCTTTGAAGCTCAGCGTCCGACCCAGCGTATCGGCAAACACATAAGCGCGCATATTGCCGATATGGGGATAGTTATAGACCGTCGGCCCGCAGGAATAGACGCGCGCCTCGCCCGCATGGACGGGCTCGAAGCTTTCGAGCTCGCGCGTGAGGCTATTGAACAGGCGCAGGGGCGGTGTGTCGGTCATTACTCGCTCTCATCAAGGCCCGGACCTCTTGAGGCGCTTTGCCGAGTCCGTCAATGATTGCGGCGTCGCGTTAACGTGCGTGAGGGGTGGGGCGGAGCCGATGACGGCGCCGCCCTCCACATGATTATTTCGGCGAGAGGACCATCAACATCTGACGGCCTTCCATGCGCGGATAGGCTTCCACCTTCGCGACTTCAGCCGTATTCTCGGCCACGCGCTGGAGAAGCTGCATGCCAAGCTGCTGGTGCGCCATTTCACGACCACGGAAGCGCAGGGTGACTTTCACCTTGTCGCCTTCTTCAATGAAGTCGAAAACCTTCTTCATCTTCGTATCATAGTCATGATCGTCGATGTTCGGGCGCATCTTGATCTCTTTGATCTCCTGCGTGCGCTGCGTTTTGCGCGCAAGATTCGCCTTCTTCTGCGCCTCATACTTGAACTTGCCAATGTCGAGGAATTTGCAGACTGGCGGATCAGCGTTCGGAGAAACCTCAACGAGATCGAGACCGACCTCTGCCGCTTGTTCGATAGCCTCGCGCGTGGTCAACACGCCCAGATTCTCGCCCTCTCCATCAATGACGCGCACTTTCGGCACGGTGATGAATTCATTGTAGCGGGGGCCATTGAGCGGCTGGGGCTGCGCCATTGAGCGGCGCATCATGGGGGGACGGATAGTTTGTTCTCCTTCGAATTATTGCACGGACTATGAACTTAAATCTAAATGGCAGCAACGAAAAGAGGCGCGCCGCTGAGGGCACGCCACTGTCGCGCTGTAGCAACAGTTAAGTTAACGAGCACCCAATCAAGCGCCCATTGCCCGGCCTATATAGGATGAAACGATCATCTTTGCGACTCTTCCCGTGCGGGTGCGCGAAAATGGATCAGTGGATACGGCCGACCCATCGGATCAGTCGCTGAGCGGCCAATGCGGATGAAGCCTCGCCGCTCATAAAAGGCAATGGCTTGAGGCGCTTGCTCGCTCGCATCCACTTTCGCATCGGGCACCAGTGTGAGGGCGTGGGCGACCAAAGCGCTGCCATAGCCCTGCCCATGCACAGGCGGATCGACAAACAGGGAATCGATCTCGTCCTCTCCCATGCCGAGAAAGGCCTGCACCTTTCCCGTTGAGTCCGTCGCCACCCACAGATCGACATTGGGCAGATGCTCACGCTCGACCATCACGTCGATTTCTGCCCGATCCGCAGGCGTCAGAAAGCCGTGCGTCGCATCCACCGCAGCGCGCCAGATTTCCAGCGCGCGCGGCAGATCAGCCGGACCAGCCTTACGGATCGATATCGTCACCGCAGATCGGGCGGGGTCGCCTCGGCCACCAGCTGGGCGATCAGCTCGTCCACCGTCATGACCTTCTGATGCTCATCCGACCCAAGGCGGCGCAGCGCGACCGTGCCCTCTTCCGCCTCGCGTCGGCCAACGACCAGCAGGTTCGGCACCTTGGCAAGGCTATGCTCGCGCACCTTGTAGTTGATCTTCTCGTTGCGAAGGTCCGTCTCCACGCGCAGGCCCGCGGCCACCATCTTGGCTGTGACTTCCTTTGCATAGTCGTCCGCATCGGAAACGATGGTCGCAACAACGGCCTGCACCGATGCCAGCCACATCGGAAAGCGCCCGGCATGATGCTCGATGAGGATGCCGATGAAGCGCTCATAGCTGCCGAGAATCGCGCGGTGGAGCATGACCGGGCGATGCCGCTCGCCATCCTCGCCCACATAGCTGGCATCGAGCCGCTCGGGTAGCACCGTATCGGTCTGGATCGTGCCGACCTGCCACGTCCGCCCGATGGCGTCGGTCAAGTGGAACTCCAGCTTTGGCGCGTAGAAAGCGCCCTCGCCGGGCATCTCTTCCCAGCCCCATTCGGGCGTATCGCGGCCCGTGGCACGCACGGCGTCGCGCATGGATTGCTCGGACCAGTCCCACATCTCATCCGTGCCGAAGCGCTTTTCAGGGCGCAACGCCAGCTTGATGGCATAGTCCGAGAAGCC
Organism: uncultured Sphingobium sp.; assembly: GCA_946479185.1. The sequence continues at coordinate 10,726 of CAMLFF010000024.1, read as the reverse complement.
CAGATCCTTATACACCACGTCCAGCAGATCGCAGAAGGCCGAGACCTCCTCGACCAGCTGATCCTCGCGGCAGAAGATATGCGCATCATCCTGCGTGAACTGGCGAACGCGCATCAGGCCATGCAGCGCGCCATGCGGCTCGTTGCGGTGGCAGCAGCCAAATTCGGCGAGGCGCAGTGGCAGATCGCGATAGGATTTGATGCCCTGGCGGAAAATCAGCACATGCGCCGGGCAATTCATCGGCTTGAGCGCCATCCAGTCCGCATCATTGGAGACGACCGGGCCTTCATCTTCCGTGTTCGGCACCTCATCGGGAATCACGAACATATTTTCGCGATATTTGCCCCAATGGCCGCTCTGCTCCCACTGGCGCGCGTCCATGATCTGCGGCGTCTTCACTTCCTGATAGCCCGTGGCATCAAGGCGGCGACGCATATAGGCCTCCAGCTGACGCCAGATGAGATAGCCCTTGGGATGCCAGAAGACCGATCCATGCGCCTCGGCCTGGAGGTGGAACAGGTCCATCTCCTGACCAATCTTGCGATGGTCGCGCTTGGCCGCTTCCTCGAGCCGGAGCAGATGCGCATCGAGCTGCTTCTTGTTCAGCCAGCCGGTGCCATAGACGCGAGAAAGCATGGCATTATTCTGATCGCCGCGCCAATAAGCGCCGGAGACGCGCGTGAGCTTGAAGGCCTGCGGATCGAGCTTGCCGGTGGAGGCCAGATGCGGGCCCCGGCACATATCGACCCAGTCATCGCCGGACCAATAGACGGTCAGCTCCTCGCCATCATCCAGCGTCTGCGCCCACTCGGCCTTGAAGCTTTCGCCCTGCTGCGTCCAGCGGTCGACAAGCTGATCGCGCGTCCACACTTCGCGGCGCAGGGGCTTGTTCTGCGCGATGATCTCGCGCATTTTCGCTTCGATCGCGGGCAGGTCCTCGTCCGTGAACGGACCACGATCGGCACTTGGCGCGAAGTCATAATAGAAGCCGTCATCCGTGGATGGGCCAAAGGTGATTTGCGTGCCGGGGAACAATGCCTGCACGGCCTCGGCAAGGATGTGCGCAAAGTCGTGCCGCGCCAGCTCCAGCGCGTCCTTCTCATCCTTGGCGGTGACGAGCGCGAGCTGCACATCGGCCTCCAGCGGACGCAGGATGTCGACCAGCTCGCCATCCACCCGCGCCGCAATCGCCGCCTTGGCGAGACCCGGGCCGATGGAAGCCGCAATATCCGCAGGCGTGGTTCCGCTTGGCACATCGCGCTGCGAGCCATCGGGGAGCGTAATCTTCACCATCTGCGTCATGAGTCTTGTTCCTGTCTGCGGTTCCGCGCTTAGGGAAGCCGGGCGGAATTGGGAAGAGGCAGAAGGATTGAGCCGCAAGCGCCCGTTCCTTCCGGAAGGGGCCTTGGCGAGGCGGACTAAAGTGTCGCGCGCATGCCAACAGCCCCTCTGCTAGTGCAGGGGGTGCTGGTTGTTGTCGTGGTGGTCGACATTGGCATGAGGGCATATTTAAAGCGCAAAGGTGAATTTGTCACTATCGGGCGCCCATGCGCTCAGGGCGCGCTGCGAAACTCGCTATAATCTGCGAGCAGGACCATGAAGTCCTCGGCCTCATCCATCCAATGATCAATCGGCGTCCAACCGCCTGCTTGCAGCAACAGCCTGGCCTGATTGAGCGTATATTTATGGCTGTTTTCCGTGTGGATCGTCTCGCCGCGCTGCATCGTCATTGCCTGACCGGCAACCTCGAAATCCATGTCATTGAGCGCTTCGAGGTGCATTTCGATGCGGCTCCAATCCTCATTCCAACGCGCGACGTGGCGGAACTTGTCGCGCGGCATCGTGCCACCAAGCTCGGCATTGATGCGGTCGATCAGGTTGAGATTGAATTGCGCGGTGACGCCCTGCGCATCATCATAGGCCGCGACGAGCCGCTGCACATCCTTCACCCGATCAACGCCGATCAGCAATTGCGAGCGCGGGCCCAGCGTGTCGCGCATCGAGCGCAGCAGATCGATAGCGGTGTGCGGCACCATATTGCCGATTGTGGAGCCGGGGAAGAAGCCGACCATATCGAGATGGCGCACCGAGGCGGGAAGCTCCACCGCCTGCATGAAATTCGCCTCGATCGGAATGATCGGCAGGTCAGGGAATTTCGTGGCGAGTTCGCGGCTGGACTGGCGCAGAAATTCGCCGGAAATATCCAGCGGAAGATAGGCCGCGGCATTCACCTGCTGCAACAATAAGGGCGTTTTGACGGAACTGCCCGAGCCAAATTCCACGACCGCACGGTTCGGCCCGATGGCCTGCGCAATATCGCGGCCATGGGCTTTGAGGAGACCGGTTTCCGCGCAAGTCGGGTAATATTCGGGCAATTGCGTGATCGCCTCGAACAGCTCCGAGCCTTTGAGATCGTAGAACCAGCGCGCGGGAATCGCCTTTTGCGATTCGGACAGACCACGCAGCACATCGGCGCGGAATGCCAGATCAACGCCGTCATCATCATGTTCGACCAGTTTGAGATCGGCCTGCACGCCCATGTTCAGAGATCCTTCGCGAGGCGCAGGCCGGTGAATTGCCAGCGCTGATGGGGGAAGAAGAAGTTGCGGTAGGTGGCGCGGGAATGGCCGCGCGGCGTGGCGCAGCTTGCGCCCTTGAGCACGAACTGACCGCTCATGAATTTGCCATTATATTCGCCCACCGCGCCCGGCGCCGTGCGGAAGCCGGGATAGGGGCGATAGGCCGAGCCCGTCCATTGCCAGACATTGCCGAACATGGATGACGCACCGTCATTGCGCGGCGCGATGGGACCGGCGTAATCGAGTTGTACGCCACTTTGCGGATCATCACGACGTGCGGCTGCTTCCCACTCCTGCTCGGTCGGCAGGCGCGCGTTCGACCAGGCGGCAAAGGCGTCTGCTTCATACAGACTAATATGCGTGACTGGCGCTGACGGATCGACTGGAGCCCAACCAGCGAGCGTGAAATGCTCCCATCCATCGCCGAAGCGACGCCAGTAAAGCGGCGCTTCGATGCGCTCCTGCTGTACCCAACTCCAACCATCCGACAGCCAGAGCGAGGCGGTGGTGTAGCCGCCGTCCGCGATGAAGGCCGCCCAATCCGCATTGCTGACGAGCCGGTCAGCCAAGGCATAGGGCGTCAGATAATGACGATGCACCGGTTGCTCGCAATCGAAAGCAAAGCCGCCGCCCGCGTCGCCAATGTCGATGAGACCGACAGGGCCATCGATCCAGTTCATCTGCGTTGATGTATTGGAAACCGCCGGACTGGCTTGACCGTCCCAAACCGCAGGGCCGAGCGGATTCTGAAAGAAGAGGTGCTTGATGTCGGTCAGCAACAATTCCTGATGCTGCTGCTCATGGTGGAGGCCAAGCTCCACCAGATCAGGGCAGCGCTCCATGATGAGGGGCATGGCCTGCACCATCGCCTCATCCACGCACTGGCGGTAAGCGATGACCTCGGTGAGCGACGGTCGCGTCAGCAGTCCGCGCTGGGGTCGCGCATGGCGAGCGCCCTCGGCCTCATAATAGCTGTTGAAGAGATAGGCCCAGCGCGAATCATGGGGCTCATAACCCGCCACATGATCGCGCAGTACGAAGGTCTCGAAAAACCATGTGACATGGGCGAGGTGCCATTTGGCTGGCGAAGCGTCCGGCATGGACTGGCCCGTCGCATCAGCATCCGACAAAGGCGCAGCGAGATCGAGCATAAGGGATCGCACAGCAAGGTAGCGCTGGCGCATCGCATCGACGGCGTCGTCAGCGACTGGCTGTGTTGCATTGCTTTTTGCGGTCATCCGGCGCTGGCCCTCCCACTGATGTCATCGCCTTTGCGGGCACACCTTCTGGATACGCCTGAAAAGCAGTTTGGTTACTTCGCTTTGTCGCGCAACTTTGCAGCAAGCCATTGCGATGCGCTGGCGACCGTTTGTTTATCCTGATCCCGGTCGACCAGCCAGTTTGCCTCGCGCATCGCGCCAATATCGATTGCGCCGACGAGCGGAGCAAGTGCGGCGACAAGCTTGGCATCCTGTGCAGCGCGCGGCGCCAGCAGCAGCACGGCATCATAATTGGGCAGCGCCCCGCGCGGGTCTGGCAGGGTGATCAGATCCATCGCCGCGATGCGCCCATCGGACGAGAAAGCGGTGATCACATCCGCCGATCCATCCGCCAGCGCGCGGAACATGAAGGTGGGGCTATAGGGCCGCGCCTCCTTGAAGGCCGGGCGGTAAAGGCTCTCGACGGCATCCCATTCCGGTCGGCTGAGAAATTCCAGGTCGCTCGCGAGCTTCAGATCGCGCGATTTCCGTGCCAGCCCGTCAAGGTCCGTGATGCCAAGCGATGCCGCGCGGCTGCGCTTCATCGCGAAGGCATAGGCATTCTCGAAGCCAAGCCTGCCCAGCAGCGTCACCTGATCCCGCCGGGCAAGCTCGCTTTCCAGCGTCTCCAGCATCGTTTTTGCAGGCGGTGTATCCGTCCGGCCCAGAACATTGGCCCAAAGCGTGCCGGAATAATCGACATAAACATCGATATCGCCCGCCGCGAGCGCCCGATAGGCAATGGCCGAGCCAAGATTATCGCGCCGCTCTGTGCGATAGCCCGCCGCTTGCAGGCGCTTTTCCAGCAGGTCGGCCAATATGTATTGCTCGGCGAAATTCTTGGCGCCGACCGTGATGATGCGCGATTGCGCGCCGCTAGCCTGCCGCGCGCCACTGTTCAGCGGCAGAAAGGTCAACGCGCCCGCAAGCGCAAGCAGCACCGCGCCGATCAGCAGACGTGAGCGCGAGCGCCGCGCGATCCCGGTTTCGACAAGAGCGAGAATGAAATCCGCCAGCAGCGCGAGCATGGCGGCGGCGATGCAGCCGACCAGCACACGCTTCCAATCCTCCGTCTGCAGGCCTGAAAAGATCAGATCGCCAAGGCTCGGTTGGCCGATCGTGGTGGCGAGCGTGGCTGTGCCGATGGTCCAAACCGCAGCGGTGCGCACACCGGCGAGGATGATCGGCGCGCCCAGTGGCAGTTCGACCATCATCAGGCGCTGGCGTGGCGTCATGCCAAGGCCATGCGCGGCTTCAGTAAGCGCTGGATCGATGCCGCGAATCGCCGCGACGCCGTTTCGGACAATCGGCAGCAGCGCATACACCGTCAGCGCGAGCAGAGCGGGGAGGAAGCCGAGCGCCGGGATCTGCAATTGGGTCGCGCGCCCGATGAACAGCAGGAGCGGATAGAAGAGCGCGAGCAGCGCCAGACCGGGGATCGTCTGGAGCAGGCTGACCAGCCCGAGCAAGGGCGCGCCGAACCGCCGATGACGCGCGGCGACGATCGCAATGGGCAGGCCGATCAGCAGCGCGAGGCCCACGGCACAGCCGCTCAGGAACAGGTGGGATTGGGCGAGCCGCAGCAGGTCCGGCAGCGCGATACCAAGATCCGGCATCATGGCGCCTTCCCGAGCGCTTCAAGCTGATCGGCCTGATTGCGCACGACATCGATCATCGCCCGCACGCTCGCATCGCCCTGATAATGCAGCAGGTCGCGCGGCGCCATGTCGGCCAAGATGCCGCCGCCGCCCAGCACGATGATGCGGTCTGCGAGCAGCAGCGCTTCGGCCATATCATGCGTCACGAGAATGCTGGTCAGGCCCATGCGATCATGCAGGGCGCGATAGGCGCGGCCAAGCTCGCTGCGCGTCACCGGATCGAGCGCACCGAAAGGCTCGTCCATCAGCATGAGCGCCGGATTGGCGGCCAGCGCCCGCGCGAAACCAACGCGCTGGGCCTGCCCGCCGGAGAGTTGCGCGGGATAGCGCTCGGCCACATCCGCAGGGAGCGACACGAGGTCGAGCAATTCACTCACCCGCGCCGCCTGGTTTTGCGTAGGCACATTCTGCAAGCGGGGCACGAGCCAGATATTCTGCGCAACGCTCATATGCGGAAACAGGCCGACGCCCTGAAATACATAGCCGATCCGGCGGCGCAATTCGTGCAATGGCAGGGCATTGATCGGCTCGCCATCAATCAGGATCGTCCCGCTGTCGATCTCGACCAGCCGGTTGATTGCCTTGAGCAACGTCGTCTTGCCCGCACCCGATTCGCCGACGAGCGCGACGAAGGACCCCCGCGCGATAGCGAGCGACACATCATCCAGCACAGCGTGGCTGCCGAAGGCTTTGCGCACATTCTGAAAGCTGATCATGTCGTGCGGGTGGGGAGGCGTGGCCATACACGGTACAATGCCCGCGCCCGCACTATGGAGCCATCATATTTTTGCGCTTTTAAATCATGCAGCGCAACAGGCCTCAATGCTCAGTCGGCGTCGATCATGAAAAGCGTGTTTTCCCGATATTTCACATCCATCCGGTCGAACAGTGGATGGATATCGAACACGTCATCAAGCACTTCCAGCTCGCTCAGGCCTGCCAGATTATAGCTGCCGACCTTTGGCTCGCGTGGCTCGGCGCCTTCGCGGGTGATGGTGATCGCATCGATGAAATAGCTGTCGTTGCGCTTGTAAAGAACATGCGGCGCGAGGACGAGCGCGAGCTTGTTATACTTGGCCCCAAGGCAGCGACGCAGGGCGATCGCTTCGAAGATGCGATTATTGTCCATCGTCGGGCATTGGCGGGTTTAGCGGCGCTTTTCAAGCGCTAGGTGAGCGGAATATGTCAAGCTTCGCCACAGAGCCGCAGCCGAGCCGCTTTATACTCGCCCGTCAGCCTTTCAATCAGTTTGGCGGCTGGCACAATGTCATGCACCACGCCGATCCCCTGCCCCGCGCCCCAAATGTCTTTCCACGCCTTAGCGCCGGTCGCGGCGGCAAAGTCCATCGCGCTCGGGTCAGCTTGCGGCAAGTCGTCCGGGTCGAGGCCCTGCGCCATGATCGAGGCACGCAGATAATTGCCCTTCACGCCCGTAAAATAGCTTGAATAGATGATGTCCCCCGCGCTGCCTTCCACGATCGCCTGCTTGTAAGCCGCGCTGGCCCGCGCTTCATCCGTTGCGATGAAGGCTGAGCCGATATAGGCAAAGTCCGCACCCATTGCGCGCGCTGCCAGCACGCCAGCACCCGAGGCAATCGCGCCGGAAAGCGCGATCGGCCCATCGAACCAGGCGCGCGTCTCCGTCACCAGCGCAAAGGGCGATTGCGCGCCTGCATGGCCGCCCGCGCCCGCGGCAACGAGGATGAGACCGTCAGCGCCCTTCTCGATCGCCTTATGGGCAAAACGCTGGTTGATGACATCGTGGAACACCAGTCCACCCCAGCCGCGCACGGCGGCATTCACCTCCTCATTCGCGCCAAGCGACGTGATGATGAGCGGCACCTTGAATCGCGCGCAAATCGCCAGATCCTCCATCAGCCGGGGGTTGGATTTGTGGACGATGAGATTGACGGCGTAGGGCGCTGCCGGAGCGTCGGGGTTCGCCGCGTCATGGTCTGCGAGCGCCTGTGTGATCTTTTCCAGCCAGTCCTCCAGCCGCTCCTCGCCACGCGCATTCAGCGAGGGCATCGAGCCAATGATGCCCGCCTTGCATTGCGCGATCACCAGATCGGGATTGGAGATGATGAATAGCGGCGCGGCGATGACCGGCAGGCGCATATTATCCGTCAGTCTCGTGGATAAGGTCATTGGCTAGTTCCTCTCGCTTGCGGAGCTTACATGGCTTGACGTTTACGTCAATGGGAGGTGGTGATCCGCGCAGCCCGGCGGCGTTACCATCTCGTTTACCAAATCTCGTTAACCACTCTCTCGATCCGGTCGCAAAGCGATCCTGATGAGGAATGGCATGATATGATTCTGGCACAGGGACAGTCCGCAGACAAAGGCTGGGGAGCGCTCGTGCGTTTCGCACGGGGTGAGCATGAGCTGGCGGCCGATCCCAAGATCGCCATTCTCGCACGCCATCGCCAGCCTGCCACGCCGCCACGGCAGCCACTGCTGGCCAGCCGTGACCTGCCCTCGCCCGTCATGGGCAGCGCGGTGGCCGCTGCGCCGTCCGTCGTGACGCTCAAACCTGCACAAAAGCTGACCTCGCCCCATTCGCCTGAACCGCTGAGCGATGCAGACATTGCCAGCATGGTTGCTGATTTGCCGCCCCTTCGGGAGCGCGCACACGGCCCCTATATGCACGGCTGCGCTGATGATGTCGCTGACTTACGCCCGCAGACAGCGCAGGAGGCCCTCACCGCCCTGATCCAGTTCGCGCATCACACGCATACCGCTTGCGATACCCAATCATCCGCTGAACCAGCAGATGCTGCTGCGCCGCCCGCGTCCGTGATCCTCATGCTTCCTAGCCCCACCCCAAAGCTTGATCGTGCGGTTGATGAGGAGCTCACCAAGGCCCTCGCAAAATTGCGCGCCATTTCGAGCGAGCGACGGGGCTGAGACTCACCAATCCTCAATCGTGAGGATGGCCAGGATGAGGCAGGCAGACTGGTCGTCCTCTGCCCGCACTTCATCCACTGCCAGATCCGCCACAATGTGGCTGCCTAAGCCAAAGTCACTTCCGCTCAGGCGCTCACCGAGCTGCCGCGCCTGCGCCATTGCGTCTGCTCCAGTCAGCTGCAAGCTGATACGATGCTGGGCCCCGATGAAGGTGGCGCTACTCCATGGGCGCAGACTTGCGTGGGCAAGCACGCACCCCTCCGGCGCCATTGCGAGCAGTGCCGCGACCAACCGACCCTGACAATCGCGCCGCTGCGACACGGGATGTACAGACCGCGCGCTGGCCGCTTTGCGAAACGGCGCGCTCCACCGGCCCCGTGGCTCGCGACCTGTTGCAACGATGGCTGACTGAGCGTTCAATTACCCTCTCCTTCATAGATGTTCATGAAATGTTCTATACGACGGCGCATCCGTTCGCTTGGCTCGCGTCCTCGCCGCAGATCATGGACGAGGCGCGGATCACGCACGGCGTCCCGCCCAAATCGCGTGGCGGCAATGCCGGTGCGGCGCAGAAACTGCTCGATACTGCGTAAGGTGGTCATCTTTCAGGGCTCCTTTCACCGGCATCGCGCCGACTCGATTTAGGAATATTCCTTAAATCGACGGCAGCTTCCTACTTGTCTAGGAAAATTCCTTTCGTTAAGCACGAAGCATGATGAGCGATGATGCGAGACTCAATCTGGACCGGCTGATTCGCGAGCGTGGGGAGACCTATGGCTCCGCGTCGAAGCTCATCGGGCGCAATCCCGCCTATATTCAGCAGTTCGTGAAACGTGGCACGCCGCGCAAATTGGATGAAGCCGACCGCAAGCTGCTCGCCCGCTATTTCAATGTGGATGAGAGCCTGCTGGGAGGAGCGCAGGGGCCGGTTTTGCAGGCATCCCGCGCCACGGGCCGGGCTTCGCCACTGGCGGGTGAACTGGTCGCCGTGCCCCGGCTTGCGCTGGGCGCATCGGCTGGCCCCGGATCATTGCAGGAGGATGAAACCGCGGCAGGCGCCCTCGCCTTTGATGCGCGCTGGCTACGCGCCTTGGGGGGGCGGCCAGACATGCTCTCGCTCATCCGGGTGGATGGCGAATCAATGTCTCCCACGCTCAATGATGGCGATGACATCATGGTGGACCGGGCAAGCGGCATCGAGCAATTGCGCGATGGCATTTATGTGCTGCGCATGGATGATGTGCTGATGGTCAAGCGGGTGGCGCTGGCACGACAGCGCGGCCGCTTCTCGATCCGCAGTGACAATCCGCTCTACCCGACCTGGGAAGATATTGAGCCCGAGCTGGTCGCCATTGTCGGGCGCGTGATCTGGGCAGGCCGCCGCGTCGGCTGACGGCTAATCAGGAGCGCGGCGCGCGCGACAATCGGCAGGCTCGGATGGCGGCTGGCTCTTTGCGCGGACTGCCCGCCTTGAACCGGGCGAGATAGCCGCCCGCCGCCGTCTTGCGCTCGATGGCGATGAAGGTGAAGCCCACCGCTTCCAGCTCGCAACGCAACAAGGCAGGCGGCGTGCCATGCTGCTCGGTGGGCCGATTCGCATCCACCACGATCACTTCCCCATCGGGCTTGAGCGCAGGATGGAGCCGCCACAGAAAGGCATATGGCTCTGCAATCTCATGATACATATGCACCATCAGCACCCGGTCGAAACTGGCATCGGGGAGCTTGGGGTCATCCGGCGTGCCGAGCTTCACGCTCACATTGCTCATATTCTCGCGCGTCACGCGCTGGCCGAGTTGGTCGATGACCTCGCCGAAAATATCTTGTCCGAGCACGCGGCCATTGGGGCCAACGCGCTTGGCGAGGCGCACGGTGTAATAGCCCTCGCCTGCGCCGATGTCCGCCACCGTCATGCCCGGCGCGATCCCGGCGCGGTCCATGATCTCGTCGGCTTCCTTCACCCGGTCGCGCGCTTCCTCCGTGGACCAGCGGGTCGAGATGATCGGCGCGATGGGCCGGTCGGCACGGGGGAATGCCTGCGCCGTTTCCGCGCGCTCATCGGCAGGGGAGGCGAAGGAGCCGCAACCGGAAAGGGATCCGCCCAGCGCCAGTAGCGCCGCAGCCACCCCCGCAGCGCGCGACCGCTTCATCAGTCCACATCCTCCACATCGACCTTTTCGCCCGTCACCTTCTGGCTGAGCGCAGCCGCCATGAACGGATCGAGCGCGCCATCCAGCACGTCATCGGGCGAGGTGGAGGTGACGCCGGTGCGCAGATCCTTCACCAGCTGATAGGGCTGGAGCACATAGGAGCGGATCTGGTG
>CAMLFF010000023.1 GCA_946479185.1 uncultured Sphingobium sp. | reverse complement strand
CAACTCCGCCAGCGCCGCGATCATCCAGCCCTCAAGCGCCTGCACGAACCGCCGCCCGTCCTTGCCCCGCCGCCCCAGGTCGAGGTTCAGATATACCACCCGCTGCCCCGGCCCATGATAGGTATATTGCCCGCCGCGCCCGGTCGCATGCACCGGAAAGCGCGGCTGCAGCAGGTCGCTGGCGGCAGCGCTCGTCCCGCCCGTGTAGAGCGGCGGATGCTCGACCAGCCAGATCCGCTCGCGCGCCTCGCCCGCCACAATCGCCTCCACGCGCTGCTCCATATCGGCCAGCGCCGCGCTATAGTCGGTCAATCCGGGCTCAATTCGCCATTCTACTTCCATGGCAAGCGACATGGGACGCGCGGAGAATTTTGGCAACTGGTGAGGCAAGTCTGGCACATTGCGCCGATTGCTCCTATCGAGCCGCAGGAACTGGAGCATAAGCGTTTGAGCAAAATTGATCTGTCGCTTGTCTGGGATGATGCAAAGGCGATGGGCATCGCCAATCGCGATCTGCTGAGCGCGATCGCTGGCATGTTCATCCTGATGCCCAGCCTCATCTCCGAGCAGTTCATCAAAATGCCCGCCAAACTCACCGGCGAGCCGAACAATACGGAAGCAATGGCGCGATTCGCCCAATATGGCGCGGATAACTGGCCGGTGCTGCTCATCCACGCCATCGTGACGTCCTTTGGCGCACTGGTGCTCTATTCGCTCCTGTTGCGCAGCGAGCGGCTGACGGTGAGCGAATCACTCAAGGCTGCGCTGGCCATCCTTCCCGCCTATGTCATCGCCAATATGCTGCAGGGCATGGGCGTGATGAGCGGGCTTTTGCTGTTCCTCATCCCCGGCTTCTATCTGATCGGGCGGTTGGCGCTCATCGCGCCGGTTGCGGCAACCGAGCGCCTGACCAACCCACTCGCCATCCTGCGCAGAAGCGCCGCGCTCACTCGTGGCAATGGCTGGCGCATCTTTGGCGTGCTGGCGATTATCGTGGTGACGATGTTCATCATCGGCACCGTGCTGGCCTCGCTGGTCGGCGCTGTGGCGGAGCTTGCGCTGCCCGCAGACATTGCAACGCTTATCATGACTCTGGTGTCGTCACTCATCGAGACGGTCATGGCGGTCATCGTGGTCCTGATCTCGGCAGCCCTTTACCGCGCGGCCATCGCCGCCCGCTGAGCTTGAGCACTGCCGTCACCCCGGACTTGATCCGGGGTCCATCTGCCTTCGCGCAACCGTTGATGAAGAAAAGCTGGATCCCGCATCAGGCGCGGGATGACGGAGTTCTTTGTTTTATGCCTTGCTAGAGTGCCCTCAGCCCCAAGTCACCCGAGGCGGCAGGCTCATCAAAATCGCATCAATATTCCCGCCAGTCTTCAGCCCAAACAGCGTGCCGCGATCATGCACGAGGTTGAACTCCACATAACGCCCGCGCCACTCCAGCAACTGCGCTTCTTCCTCCGCAGTCCAGGGCATCTCCATCCGCCGACGCACAATGCGCGGAAAAGCATCCAGAAACGCCTCCCCAACTGCCTGCGTAAAAGCAAAGGTCGCGTCAAAATCACCCTCAAGATGATCGTAGAAAATGCCGCCCACGCCGCGATGCACCTGACGATGCGGAATGTAGAAATAATCCTCCGCCCATTTGCTGAACTTTGGATAATAAGCCGGGTCATGCGCATCGCAGGCGCGCTGAAAGGCGCCATGAAAATCCGCCGTATCTTCCTCATAGGGGAAGGGCGGGTTGAGATCGGCGCCGCCGCCAAACCAGCTTTTCGTCGTCACCAGCATCCGCGTATTCATATGAACGGCGGGCACATGCGGATTGGCCATATGCGCCACAAGACTGATGCCGGTCGCGAAAAAGCCCGGATTTTCCTCGCCCGCGCCATGGATGGTCCGCGCAAATTCCGGTGAGAAAGCGCCGCCCACGGTCGAGACGTTCACGCCGACCTTCTCGAACACGTTGCCCTTCATCACGCCGCGCACGCCGCCACCGCCGCCGCCTTCTTCGATGGGGCCTTCGCTCTGGCCATCGCCCTCGCGCCACCAGCTCAAATAATCGAAACTGGCGTCACTCCCCATGTCCCGCTCAATGGATTCAAAGCTCGCGCAGATTCGGTCGCGCAAGCTCTCGAACCAGTTGCGGGCAGCCTGCTGCTCCTGCGTGAGGCCAGTGGTGCTCAGGTCATTGGGGATGGTGGGAGCGGTCATTGCGGGAAGGATCCAGTCTGTCTCAACGCTTCGCCCAGCGCGATGCCACTTGCCACCGCCACGTTCAAGGATCGAAAGCCCGCCGCCATCGGAATCCGCACGCGTGCTGCCGCCATCTCGCGAATCTCCGCAGGCAGCCCCGCGCTTTCCCGGCCCATGATCAAAATGTCATCGGGCTGGAAGCTGGCATCGAACAATGTCGTCTCGCCAACGCTCGTAAGCGCAACGAGCCGCGCGTTCCCGGTTAGGCGATTCTCCGCAAAGGCGGCGAAATCCACATGGCGCGTCACATCCACATGGCCGCCATAGTCCATCGCCGCCCGGCGCAGCTGCGCATCGGAGGCGGGGAAACCGCACGGCAGGATGATATCCACGGCGATTTGCCAGCAGGCGGCAAGGCGCAAAATAGTGCCGACATTTCCGGCAATGTCGGGCTGATAGAGGGCGATACGCATCGCCTGCCCATAGCGGCTTGGCTCGCTCGATCCTATCCCCAAGGGCCTATGCGTGGCATCTCGCGCGCTGGCGTATGAAAAAGCTTCGTGGGGCCGGAAATTGAAGGTTGGCAAAAGGCGATCAACGGCGCTATCAGGCGCCCGAACGCGCCAGGACCATCTTGGCGCGCGGTGCGTCGCATCAACCTTCAGGCGGGCGGATTTCCCAACAAGGGAAGCTGATCGATCGCCAGGCAAGGGGAGCGGGCGGCGGCCGGTTCGGGATCGGAAGTTGGTGGTGCAGCATGCCTGCCTACGGACTTAAAGGGAGGCAATGACAACGCATGGCCACTGAAGTGCATGGAACGGAACCCGTGATGAGCGAAGGCGAGGGCGTGCGTCGCCGCGACTTCATCAATATCGCGGCAGTGAGTTTTGCAGGTGTCGGCGGCCTCGCCGTATTGTTCCCGCTCGTCACGCAGATGAACCCCAGCGCAGACGTGCTGGCGCAGGCGACGACGGAAGTCGATCTGTCGGCGATTGCGGAAGGTCAGTCGATCAAGGCTGTGTTCCGCTCGCAGCCGCTGTTCGTGCGTCACTTGACTGCCAAGGAAATTGCTGAGGCGGATGCCGTCGACGCAACAACCCTTCGCGATCCGCAGACGCTGGAAGAGCGCGTTGTGGATGGCAAGAAGCAGTGGCTCATCACGATGGGCGTTTGCACCCATCTGGGCTGTGTGCCGCTCGGCGCTGGCGAAGGCGAGAATAAGGGCGAGTTTGGCGGCTATTTCTGCCCTTGCCACGGCTCGCATTATGATACGGCAGCTCGCATCCGGAAGGGCCCCGCGCCCAAGAATCTGGTTGTGCCGACCTATCAGTTCACCACCGATACTGCCGTTCTCGTAGGCTAAGGATAAAGATAATGAGCTTTCCCTGGGCTGAGCATTACACGCCGAAGCATCCGGTGATGAAGTGGGTGGACGATCGTCTGCCCTTCCCACGCCTCGTCTTCAACGCCGTCGGTGCGGGCTATCCCGTTCCACGCAACCTCAACTATTTCTGGAACTTCGGTGTTCTGGCAGGCGTCGCGCTGACGATCCAGCTGATCACCGGCATCATCCTCGCCATGCATTATGCGGCGAATGCCGGTGTCGCCTTTGATTCTGTCGAGCATATCATGCGCGACGTGAACTCGGGCTGGCTCCTGCGTTATGCGCATGCCAACGGCGCGAGCTTCTTCTTCATCGTGGTCTATATCCACATGTTCCGCGGCCTCTATTTCGGCTCCTACAAGGCGCCACGAGAGATGGTGTGGCTGCTGGGCGTGGTCATCTTCCTGCTCATGATGGCGACCGCTTTCATGGGTTATGTGCTGCCTTGGGGCCAGATGAGCTTCTGGGGTGCGCAGGTGATTACGGGCCTGTTTGCCGCCATTCCGGTGGTGGGTGAGCCGATCCAGACCTGGCTGCTCGGTGGCTTTGCTCCCGGCAACGCCTCGCTGAACCGCTTCTTCTCGCTTCACTATCTGCTGCCATTCGTGATCGCAGGCGTGATCATCATGCACATCTGGGCACTGCACATTCCTGGCTCGTCCAACCCGACGGGCGTGGAAGTGAAGGGGCCGCAGGATACCGTGCCATTCCATCCTTACTACACGTCCAAGGATGGCTTCGGGCTCGGCGTCTTCCTCATCCTCTTCGCGCTGGTGCTGTTCTTCGCGCCAAACTCGATGGGCCATCCGGACAATTATATTCCGGCCAACCCCATGTCGACGCCTGCGCACATCGTCCCTGAATGGTATTTCTGGCCATTCTACGCGATCCTTCGCGCCTTCACGATGGACCTGGTCATCCCGTTCACGGGCATCGTGATCATCCCGGCCAAGCTGCTCGGCGTCATGGCGATGTTCGCATCGATCCTGCTGCTGTTCTTCCTGCCCTGGATCGACACGTCGCCGGTTCGCTCGGGTCGCTATCGTCCGCTGTTCCGCAAGTTCTGGTGGTTGCTCCTCGTCGATGTTGCCATCCTTGGCTATTGCGGCGGCGCTGCGGCGGCAGAGCCCTATGTGATGATCAGCCAGATCGCGGCGGCCTATTATTTCGCGCATTTCCTGATCATCCTGCCGATCATCTCGTCGATCGAGCGGCCGGATCCGCTGCCAGGCTCGATCACCGAGGCTGTGCTTAGCAAATCAAAGAACAAGCATGACGCTGTCGATGCGGCGCCCGCCGCTGCGGCCGCTGAATAAGGGGGCTTAGCAATGGTTCGTATCCTAGGCGGCCTCGTCGGCCTGTTCTTTGCAGGCATGCTGCTGCTCAGCTTCATCTGGGGCGCAGTCGCGTTCGTCAGTGAGCCGCCCGTGCCCACGGCGGAGCAAGAGTTCCACGAGCATCCCAGAAAGGCTGGTTTCAGCTTTGAAGGGCCTTTGGGCAGCTTTGATCGCGCCCAGCTGCAGCGCGGCTTCCAGGTCTATTCGGAAGTCTGCTCAGCGTGCCACTCCATCCATCAGGTCGCGTTCCGCAGCCTGTCCGACCTTGGCTATAATGAAGCCGAGATCAAGGCGATCGCCAAGGCCCGTCAGGTGCCTTCGATCGACGCAAGCACGGGTGAGGCAACAACGCGTGAAGGCATGCCCGCGGATAAGTTCCCGCTGGTTTACCCCAACAATGTTGCTGCTGCCGCTGCCAACAACAATGCGATCCCGCCAGATCTTTCGCTGATGGCGAAGGCGCGGCATGATGGTGCGAATTACATCTATTCGCTGCTGACCGGCTACACGACTCAGCCTGCAGAGTTGCTGGCCAAGTTCCCCGATTCCAAGACGGGTCCGGGCCTGCACTACAACCCCTATTTCGCGAACCTCAACCTCGCGATGGCACCGCCGCTCTCGGCGGAGGGACAGGTCACCTATGGCGAGGGTCAGCCCAAGCCAACGGTCGACCAGATGGCCAAGGACGTAGCCGCATTCCTGATGTGGACCGCAGAGCCCAAGATGGAATCACGCAAGAGCACCGGCATCGCCGTGGTGATCTTCCTGATCTTCGCAACGGGTCTCGCCTACATGTCCTACCAGAACATCTGGGCGAACAAGGAACATTGATCGGCGGAGGCTCAGCGCCTCATCGTCAACAGGTACGAAAAAGGCGGGTCCATTGGGCCCGCCTTTTTTAATATCATATCAACATCTTAATCAGACCACTGTCTCCGCACCATCTGCGAAAACCGCCTATACCTGTATCATCTGTCCTAACTCACCGCCGCAGCAGCGCCTCAGCCCAGCTCCGCAATTCAGCCCCCATCGCCGCATCCCGCATCGCCAATGCAAAGTTCGCCTGCGCAAACCCAAGCTTAGAGCCGCAGTCAAACCGCTCACCATCAAAGGTGACGCCGTGGAATGCCTGCTTGCCGATCAGCTTGGCCATCGCGTCGGTCAGCTGAACTTCGCCGCCCGCACCCGCTTCCTGCGTCGCCAGCAGAGCCATGACCTCCGGCTGCAAAATATAGCGGCCCGGCAGCATCAGGTTTGACGGCGCGGTGCCGGGCGCTGGCTTCTCGACCAGACCCTTCACCTCAGTCAGCACGCCGTCCCGCAGGCCGGGATCGATCACGCCATAGCTTGGCGTCTCTTCCATCGGCACTTCCAGAGCGCAAACTAGATTGCCCCCAACCTTGTCATACTGCGCCATCATCTGTTTCAGGCACCCGGTCTCACGACCGATCAGCAATTCGTCCGGCAGGATGATCGCGAAGGGCTCGTCGCCGATAATATCGCGCGCGCACCAGATGGCGTGACCCAGTCCGCGCGGCTCCTGCTGGCGCACGAAAATTGCATTGCCGGGCGTCAAGCGCGTGCCGGCCAAAGCATCAAGCGATTTGCCCCGGTCCGCCTGCGTCCGCTCCAGCTCGTAAGCCATATCGAAATGGTCTTCGATCGCGCCCTTGTTGCGACCGGTGACGAAGATCATCGTCTCGATGCCAGCCTCAATCGCTTCATCCACGGCATATTGCACCAGCGGGCGATCCACCACCGGCAGCAACTCCTTGGGCACGGCCTTGGTGGCGGGCAGAAAGCGGGTGCCAAGACCAGCCACAGGGAAAACAGCTTTACGGACGGTCAATTTTGGTCCCCATCAAATTCAGGCATCTCAGTGAAACGGCTATCAACCATGAAGGTAAAAATCCCGATACCAATCGACAAAGCGTGCCAGCCCGTCGGCCAGTTTTACCTTTGGGTTATAGCCCATCAGATTCTGCAATTTTGTAACATCAGCATAAGTCGCAGCCACGTCGCCCGGTTGCATGGGGCGCAAGATAATTTCGGCTGATCGCCCCAAGGCTGTTTCCAATGTGGCGATCATGCTCATCAGCCCCACCTGCTCATGATCGCCAACGTTCAGGATGCGATTTTCCCCGCGCTCTGGGGTGCGCTCGAGGGCGCCGATTATGCCGTCGACAACGTCGTCGATATAAGTGAAGTCGCGCGTCATCTGCCCATAGCCATAGACTTCGATCGGCTGATCCGAGAGGATGGCGCGTGTGAACTTGAAATAGGCCATATCAGGTCGGCCCCAAGGTCCATAAACGGTGAACAATCTCAGACCCGTTTGCGGAAAGCCATAGATCGACGCGTAGCTCTGGCTCATCAACTCGGAAGCCCGCTTGGTTGCGGCATAGAGCGAGACCGGCCGGTCGGTTGCATCCTCCTCCCCAAACCCGGTCCTGCCAAGCGCCCGATCGCCATAAACGGAACTCGACGAGGCATAGACCAGATGCTCGAAATGACTAGCCCGGCTGCAAGCCTCCAGCACGGCCAGATGGCCTGCTAGGTTGGCTCGCTCGAACAGAAATGGCGCATTCACGCTGTGGCGTACGCCCGCTTGCGCCGCCAGATGGATGACCCGTCGGATGCCATGTCGTTGCACCACATCGGAGATGGTGTCCGGGTCTGCAACGTCGCCTATGAGCAGCTTGAAGCCAGGACGCTGCTGCAATTGCGCGACTCGCGCGCGCTTGAGTGCCGGGTCATAATAGTCGTTGAAATTGTCGATGCCGAGAACATGCTGGTCCTCGTTCAGCAGTCGGAGCGCGGTGGCGTGGCCGATGAAGCCGGCCACCCCTGTGATCAGGATGGGCGGCGCATCGGTCACCGACCGACGGCAGTGTAGGCAAACCCCGCTGCCTCTGCGACGTGTCGGGGATAGATATTACGCAGATCCACGATGATGGGCGTTTTGAGAAGCGATTTTACCCTGGAAAGATCAAGCGCGCGGAAGGCGTCCCACTCGGTGATGAACACCAAGGCATCGGCTTGTTCCATCGTCTGATAAGCGCCGGAGCAATAGGTGATATCAGGCAAATCATTGCACGCCTGATCCATCCCTTCGGGGTCATAAGCCCGCACGGTAGCGCCAGCGGCCTGCAGCTTTTTGATGATCGAAATGGCAGGGGACTCGCGCATGTCATCGGTGTTTGGCTTGAACGTCAGGCCCAGCACAGCAATGGTTTTGCCCTGAACATCGCCGCCGCACGCCGCGATAACCTTGTCCCCCATAGCCTGCTTGCGCATATCGTTGACGGCGACGACAGCCTGAACGATCCGCTGAGGCGCGCCATAGTCCTCCGCTGTCTGCAGCAATGCAATCGTGTCCTTGGGGAAGCAGGAGCCGCCATAGCCCGGCCCGGCATGCAGAAATTTGCTGCCAATGCGATTGTCGAGCCCGATGCCGCGCGCGATTTCCTGCACGTCCGCGCCGACCTTTTCGCACAGGTCCGCAATCTCGTTAATGAAGGTGATCTTGGTGGCGAGGAACGCATTGCCCGCGTATTTTGTGAGCTCTGCGCCACGACGGCTCATCTCTATCACTGGCGAGCGCCCGCGGGCCAATGGTCGATAAATTTGCCGCATCACTTCCAAAGCCCGCTCGTCATCGCCGCCGATGACGACGCGATCGGGGCGCTTGAAATCGTCGATCGCAGCACCTTCGCGCAGAAACTCTGGATTGGAGATCACGGCAAAATCCGCGCCAGGGTTCGCTTCGCGAATGACGCGATCAACCTCGTCACCCGTGCCGACGGGCACGGTGGACTTGTTGACGATGACAGTGAAGCGTTTAATGTAGCCAGCGATCTCGGCGGCTGCGGCATACACATAGCTCAGGTCCGCATGGCCATCGCCTCGGCGCGACGGCGTCCCGACCGCGATGAACACGGCGTCCGGATCGGCAAGGGCCTCTGCGGCGTCGGTCGTGAAAGAGAGCCGTCCGGCCTTGGTATTGGTGGCTACCAGCTGATCGAGGCCCGGCTCGAAGATCGGCATGCGCCCTTCGCGCAATGCGTCGATCTTGGACGCATCCTTGTCGAAGCAGATCACATCATGCCCGAAATCCGCGAAACAGGCGCCAGAAACGAGGCCTACATAGCCCGCCCCAATCATCGTGATCTTCACTGAGGACCGCCCTCTTTGTCATGGTCAATCAGTCAGAGCGCCGCTCTGACTATGGGGCGACCGACTATTTCAAATTGGGCTTCAATACCAGCCAAACATAGGCAACCGTGCCGATAAGCAGCAGCACGCCGACGCCGTGCATCAGCAGGCTGTCATTTTCGATGGCGTAATTGCCGGCCTGATTCGCAATGGCGCAGCCAAGTGCAGGCGGCAGATAATCGATCATGCGGTCGGGTGGGTTGTCCATCGACGAGCGCTGGAGAAACAGCACAATGATGCCAGCAAAAATGGCGAGCGATAGCCAGTCATAAGCCGTTTCCATCAACGTTCTCCAAAGGCCGCAGGCTTTTGGAAGCCGTTGGGTCAAGTCAGCACAAGCGCTAAAATCTCTCGCCGTAAAAGGCAAAGTGATTCACCGCCTTTTCGTAGATTTGGGTCACGATTGCGTTAACGACGCTGGCTATTCGGTCAGGCCAACGTCGCAGTGACTTGTTAGGGGTTCATCATTATGCCCCGGCCTAGAGATGTGGGAGCGACAAGTGCGTAAGGGAATCATATTAGCTGGCGGATCCGGCACACGGCTTTATCCGCTGACAAGGGCCGTCTCCAAACAGCTGATGCCGGTTTATGACAAGCCGATGATCTATTATCCGCTGTCTGTGCTGATTATGTCCGGCATCCGCGAGATCCTGATCATCACCACCCCGCATGAACAGGCTTCGTTCCGAGCTTTGCTGGGCGATGGATCGGAGCTTGGCCTGACGTTGCAATATGCCGTGCA
The DNA here is from genome assembly GCA_946479185.1 of uncultured Sphingobium sp. The sequence goes on along the minus strand of CAMLFF010000023.1, from coordinate 9,479 downwards.
GCCCGAGCCACAGGGCCTCGCCCAAGCCTATCATATCGGCGCTGATTTCGTGGGCACGGACCCCTCAGCGCTGATCCTTGGCGACAATATTTTCTACGGACATGGTTTGACGGACATTTTGAAGGCCGCAACCGTGCGCGATCATGGCGCAACGGTGTTCGGCTATTATGTGAAAGAGCCGAGCGCGTATGGCGTCGTGTCCTTTGATTCCACTGGCAAAGCCGAGACGATCGAGGAAAAGCCGGAGAATCCCCGCTCGAATTATGCCGTGACCGGCCTTTATTTCTATGATGGGCAGGCGGTTGAGCGGGCGCATCAGATCAAGCCATCGCCGCGCGGCGAGCTAGAGATTACCGATCTCAACCGGGCCTACCTCGAAGCGGGTGAGCTTTCGGTCGAGATTATGGGGCGTGGCTTCGCCTGGCTCGATACCGGGACGCATGGATCACTCATCGATGCGGCCAATTATGTGCGGATTACCGAGGAGCGGCAGGGCCTCAAGATCTGCTGCCCGGAGGAATTGTGCTGGCGGATGGGCTTCATTGATGATGAGCAGCTTAAGCGGATAGCAGAGCCGCTTCGCAAGTCCGGTTACGGCACTTATCTCCTTCAACTGCTTGAGCGGGGCATCGCGTGAAGATTATTGAGACAGCAATTCCAGATCTCCTCATCATCGAGCCCAAGGTGTTCGGTGATGATCGCGGATTCTTCATGGAAAGCTGGAACGCAAAGACGTTCAAGGATGCGGGGCTGGATATCGAGTTCGTACAGGATAATCACAGCCGCTCCTCGCGCGGTGTTTTGCGCGGGCTGCACTATCAAAAGCCCGGTCCGCAGGGGAAGTTGGTGCGGGTTACAGCGGGTTCCGTGTACGATGTGGTGGTCGATCTGCGCCGTTCATCGCCTGCCTTCGGCAAATGGGTGGGCGTTGAGTTAAGTGCTGCGAACAAGCGCATGTTCTGGGTGCCGGAGGGCATGGCCCACGGCTTCCTGTGTCTGGAAGATGGCACTGATTTTATGTATAAATGTCGCGGTCCCTATGATCCATCGAACGAGCATGCCTTGCTCTGGAATGATCCTGCGATTGGCATCGAGTGGCCGCTTGATGGCACGGTGCCCCAGCTGGCCGCCAAGGATGCGGCGGGCAAGCCGCTGGCCGACGCGGTGACGTTCGCGTGAAGATCCTCATCACCGGTGCCAACGGGCAGTTGGGCCATGCATTGCAGGCCACCGCACCTGCAGGCGATCAGATTGTCGCCTTGGATCGGGCGGCGTTAGATATTGGCGTTGGTGCTGCTGTCGACGCCGCCGTCGCGCATGTCGGGGCTGATTTGATCATCAATGCAGCGGCCTATACGGCAGTCGACCGGGCCGAGAGTGAGGCCGATTTAGCGTGGCAGATCAACGGCAAGGCTCCCGGACTGCTGGCGATGGCAGCGGCCAGCAGCGGCGCACGTTTCATCCACATCTCCACCGATTTCGTGTTCGATGGTGCGGCTGGCACGCCCTATAGTCCAGAGTCTCCCACGGACCCGCTTGGGACCTATGGCGCTAGCAAGCTGGCTGGAGAGCAGGCTGCCCTTGCGGCAAACTCGGCGTCGCTCATCGTCCGCACGGCCTGGGTTTATGGCTCTCACGGCAATAATTTCGTCCGCACCATGCTGCGGCTAATGGCTGAGCGGGAGGAGGTAAAGGTCGTTGCCGATCAGGTTGGCACGCCCACTTATGCAACAGGCCTCGCAAAAGCGCTCTGGGCGCTCCATGCCGCCGGAGCGAGTGGCATCCATCACTGGACCGATAGTGGTGCTGCAAGCTGGTATGATTTCGCGCTCGCCATTCAGGAGGAAGCGCTGGCGCTCGGCCTGCTGACGCGCAACGTGCCGGTCATCCCCATTGCGACGAGCGATTACCCCACGCCCGCGCGCCGCCCATCCTATTCCATCCTCGATAAGAGCGCCGCATTCGCGCTCGTCGGGGCACCCGCGCCGCATTGGCGCGTCCATCTTCGCGAGATGCTCGGAGAGATTAAAGCACATGGCTAAATTGCTCGTCACTGGCGGCGCCGGGTTCATCGGCGCCAATTTCGCGCATTATTGGGCGGAGCATCATCCCGATAACAGCCTGACGGTGCTCGATGCGCTTACCTACGCGGGCAACCCTGCCAATCTGGATGGGTTGAACAGCGTCGAGCTGGTGGTTGGCAATATCTGCGACACCGCTCTGGTCGAAAAGCTCCTCGCCGAGCGCGGCATCGACACGATCGTCCATTTCGCTGCCGAGAGCCATGTCGATCGCTCGATCACTGGCCCCGATGCGTTCGTCACCACCAATGTCATTGGCACGCACAGCTTGCTCATGGCCGCGCGCAAAATCTGGCTGGATGGCGGCACCGGCAAGCCGCACCGCTTCCATCATGTCTCGACAGATGAAGTTTATGGCTCGCTCGGCGCCGAAGATCCGGCCTTCAGCGAGACGACGCCCTATGCGCCCAACTCGCCCTATTCAGCCAGCAAGGCCGGGTCGGATCATCTCGTGCGCGCCTATCATCACACCTATGGGCTGGATGTAACGACGAGCAATTGCTCGAACAATTATGGTCCCTACCAGTTTCCCGAGAAGTTGATCCCGCTCTTCTTGCTCAATTGTTTGCATGGCCGCAGCCTGCCGATCTATGGCGATGGCATGAATGTGCGCGATTGGCTGCATGTCGAGGACCATTGCTACGGCATCGAGAAGGTGTTGCTCAGCGGTCGCTCAGGCGAAACCTATAATATCGGCGGTGGGCAGGAGCTGCCTAATCTGCGCGTGATCGAAGAGATTTGCGCCACGGTAGATCGCGCCTTCGCGAGCGACCCCAGCCTAGCCGCGCGCTTTCCAGATGCACCCGCCGCAAAGGGCGAACCTTCGGTCAGCCTCAAAAGCTTCGTCACCGATCGGCAGGGACATGACCGCCGCTATGCAATCGACGAGACAAAAGCGCGCGATGAGCTCGGCTATGCGCCCCGCCGCACCTTTGCCGAAGGCTTCGCGCAGACGCTTGCCTGGTATCTTGCCAATGAGGCTTGGTGGCGTCCGTTGCTGGAGCGCAGCGCGATTAGCCGCTAACCGTAATTGATGTCCGCCGGAGCCTCAAACTCCGGCGGTCCGAATCAATCTTCCTTGCTGTAATAGCCGGTATATTTGCCGTAGCCGCCGTAGGAATAGCCATAGGGATCGGTCACGCCGCCATCATAGCGGTTGAGCACCGATCCGATGCAGTCCGTCGGCTCCAGCAGACGCATGGAATCCGTCACCTGCTTCTGGCTGTTTCGGCCTTGCTCGATGATCATCAAATAGGCATCGACATGCCCGGCAATGACCATCGCATCGTCATTCGCGAACACCGGCGGCATATCGAACAAGACGATATGATCATCCGGCAAAGCACGCAGCGCCTCAATGAACCCGAGGAAGCGATCGCCCGCGAGCAAAGGCATGGTGTCGAAATTGCTCGGAAAACAGGGATAGAGCGTCAGGTTGGTGCCCTCGACATGACGGCCAATCTTGGCAAGATCGTCCGTCTCCCCTGCCAGAAAACGCTCCAGGCCCGCTTCGCCCATCAGGCCGAAATTCGCTGCCAGCGACGCGCGACGGATATCGAGATCGAAAACATGGATCTGGTGGCCCGGCAGCCGGCTGAGCGTTGCAGCCAGGTTCGCCGTCAGGAAGGACTTGCCTGCACCCGGCGTCGGCGAGGTGACGCCGACAATCTTGTGACCGCGCGCCTTCATGCGCTTGACCAGCTGGGAGCGCAGCAGGCTGAACGGGCGCGACGAAATGTGCCTGTTGCTGAAGCCGACGACATGATTGCTCTCAAGCAACTTCGCATCCGGCGTGAACAGTGCCGTTTGGCTCTGATCGGGAATGTTGAAAGGAAGGGACATAAGGTTCCTGGTCGGCGCGAGCTGTTCAGACATTGATGACGTTCCTTCGATCCGCTGCGCGATGCCCATCAATCGTCATCGTCATCATCTTTATCGCTCCCTGCCTTGCCACGGCCAAAAGGCCACAACTTCAACAGGCCCGTGCTGCGACGCTCGCCAGCACCCATGATGGTGGGGATGACGACAAGGGGTGCCTCGCCGGTTGCGAGAGCGACGGACGTTGTGTCGCGGATCGGCTTGTTGACGATTTCAAGGAGCAAGATGAGGCCGAGGCCAAAGCCGATGCCAGCAGCCGTGATCAGAAAGATGATCATAGGTCGGTTCGGGGAATAGGGCTCATCAGGCACAGCAGGCGGATCGATGACGGAAAGGCGTTCGCCCTGCTGATCGTCTTCCGCACGCTTGCCAGCTCGCGCATTCATCAACTGATCGGACACGCGCTGATATTGCGCGTTGAGGCCATCGAGCCGTTCCTGGAGTTGCGAGATTTCCTGCTGCACGAGCGGCGCGCGCATCTGCGCGTTCAGGATTGCAGAACTACGACCTTCTTCTGACGCGCGCGCGGATTCGAGGCGCGCAATCTCGCGATTGTTGCTGGCGATTTCCGACGCGATTGCCGAGGTTGGGATGCGAGACTGGTTGGTCTTGGCGAGTTCCCGCGCTTGAGCGAGGCGCTGCTTGGCCAGCACGACATCGGGATGCTTCTCAGCATAACGCGCCTGCGCTGTCGCCAAGGCCTGCTCCGCATCCGCGAGGACGGGGTCGCGATCTGCTGCTGACTGCGTGATCTCACGTTGTGCCTGCAACTGGGCATTTGCTGCTTGCAGCGACGCGATGCGACTGTCGATCCCCATCGTCGAGCCGCCCATCATGCCCATCCCGATGCTGCCACCGGTTGCGAGGCTCAAGCCGTTGCGGGCCTTGATGTCCGCAATATTCTGGTCAAGCTGGCTGATCTGACCCTGCAGTTCAGACTGTTGGTCGGTAAGGAACTGGACGGTGTTGGTTGCTTGCGCGGAATTCGTCGTTGCATCCAACTGAAGCACTTGTTCCGTCAGGGCTTGTGCAACTGCCTGAGCTTTGATTGGATCGGAATAATCGAAGCTCATCGAGAAGGCGATTGTACTGCGCCGATCACCGCCAGAGGCTTGAATCTCAGCCGTTACCGGATCGATCACAATGGCTTCCCGCATCGTCTTGATGACTTCGGAAAGCGAGCTGTTGCGCAACTCCGTCTGGTAAAGACCGTTCCGCTGGATCAATTCGATGAGTTGCGGGCGACTGAGCACTTGCTGGCGAATGCGGGCCATGCGCTGGTCGACCACATTAGGGCCTTTTTGCTCCTGATTATTATCCTGCGGCAGCAAGGATGCTTCAACGAGCAGCACCGCGCGCGACTGATATTTGACCGGAAGCAGAAATGCTGTCGCAACTGCGGCAATTAATGCCAGAATCGCGGGTATGATGAGCAGCCATTTGCGCTGCATGATGATGGTCGGTAGATGCGGGATGAAGGACGCGCCACCACCCTGCTCGCCCGACTCATAATTGGCCTGAGCCGTATTCATCGTGGATCACCCAACCGATAGCGCAGGCCAATCGAGCCAAAAAGATTTGAGCCGCGCCGGACGAGCGAGCCGAAGGAATCGCTATAGCCAGCAGACACAACCGCGGAGAGGCGCTCAAGGAGCTGCCGGTCATAGCTGATGCCGACCTGCCCATAATCGGCATCGTCATTAACAATATTGCCGATGTTGCTGAGCGATTCGGAACGCGAATAAGAGAGGTTTGCGCTGATGTTGCTGCGCGGGGTGAGCTTATATTGATAGCTTGCACCCAGCGACGTGACCTTTGACGACCCTGTCAGCGTTGATGGGGAAATGCCATGCGAACCCGTCACGCAAAAGCGCGCACGTTCACCGTCGCGGCACAGGCCAACCGAGCCGGCAAATGCAGTGCTGTTCACGGAGCCACCGATCAAGTCGGTCTGGCTGAACGTCAGGCCCGCCGACACATTGAGCGACAAGCGCGGCGCAAGTCGGGTCGTCAGCCGGGCAGTTGGTGAATATTGCGTGCTGCTGCCAAAGGCCGCATTATCATACTCATTCCGCATGAAGTCGAGCCCAGCGCCGATTGACGTATTGGCGCTGATCGTGCGCATGTAAAATGCCGAGCCGCCATAGGATTTATAACCCCGCGACAGAGCAGAGCCGTTCGGAAAGGAGACTTGCGTAGCGCGGGCGCTCAACTCAATGGAATCCCTAGGCGAAACCGTGAAGGACAGCCCAACATTCCCAGAAAGGACTTCAGTTCGCTCGCGCAAATTGGCGCCCGCACTGGGGTCAACAAAGATCGGGTCGTTTAGATTGATCGGTGCGCCAACGACCGGATTGATGACCGGGAAAAGGCCATTATTGACATAGCTGCTATAGGATAGGCCGCCGGTGAGCGAGGCTTGCGGACTGATTTTATGGGCTGTCGACAGGGAAACCGTATAATCGGTCGTTCCATCATAGAGCCGTGTATATTCCGTGTGGCTCACATTGCCCCGCAGAGTGGTGGAGCCGGTCGGTGAAACCAAAGTCAAGAATGGCGCAAAGCTGCCATTCAAGGTGCCGCTTGCTGCACTGTTCGTTGTGGAACCGAAGGGGTTGGTCGCGACGCCGACATTCACGCCAACATCCGCACCGACTCGGGTTTCAGCGACCGATGTGCCGCTGACCAGCAGCGAAGCAAGTGCGGCGCTGCCCGCCAGCAGTCGAGAAGTCTTCATGGTACGATCACCGTATCGCCGGTTTGAATCTGTGGGATGGCGCTGGCGGCCGCATCAGAAAGATTGCCGCGCATCACGCCCGCCAGACGAAATTTCACAGTGGTCAGCTCATTGCCGTTTTTGCGGATGATTGTGACATTGTCGAGATTGGCAAACTCATCCGGCCCACCGGCCAGCGATATCGCCTCGACCAGATTCACATAGCGTCCCGGCGTGAATGTGCTGGGGCTGCGAACCCGGCCAACAACGGAGAATGTGAAGCCGGTGGCCTGCTCGACAGAGACTGTCACCTGCGGCGGCTCACCACGATACTGGCTTGAAAGGCCGTTGGAGATCGCGGTCTCGATCTGCTCGGGCAACATGCCCTGCGCGACGACGCGGCCCACAAGCGGAAAGGAGAAAGTGCCGTCCGGCAGCACACGGATGCTGCGCTGCAAACGTTCCTCACCCCAGACATAGACCTCGACCTGATCGCCAGGATTGATCGTATAAGGCCGCGAGGGCAGGTTGGATGCGCTCGACGCCTGCGTGTTCGCGACATTGGCAGCAGGTGCTGCTGCGCGGCTTTGCGCTCCCCCCGGAGTTGCAGCGAATATCATGAGCATAGCCGTCACTGGCCATGATTTTACGGAAGACCGCACGCTTGAATATCCTTCTGTTGGCGGGGGACCGCCGCTTCATATACCAAAACAATATGTCGTCACTACGTAAAAGCTGAGTTAATGATCCCGGCTCAATGGTTACTTTCGTTGCTCAACTGGTTGAAGCCTTGTAACGCGGCCCGTGTTCGGCAATCTCGAGACGGGGCGATATGAACGGATTTAATGGCCTGACTTCTCCCGATTTTATGCATGAGCGTCACTCTCATCTTCGCTATTTCCGCGTCCGGTTGAAGCGCTGCCTGCAAGCTTTGCTGCTCGGCGCAGCACTGGTGGCAATGCCAGCCTGTAAAGGCGCGAACGAGCGCGCCGCCCTCCTCGCTCAACAAGCCGAGGCGCTGCTCCAGGCCGGGGATCTGCCGGGCGCGCAAAAGGCCATCGTCAAGGCGCTGGCCGTGCGCGAGGATGGGCCGGGCTTTCATCAGATCGCGGGTCTTATCGCACTGCAATCGGGTAACAGCGTTGGGGCTTATCGCTCATTCCAGAATGCGCTTGATTTTGACGCTACAAATCGAACTGCGCTAGCTTATGTCGCCAATATCGGCGTTCAGATCGGGCAGATAACCGAGGCGGATGCCGCGGCAGACCGGCTCTTGACGCTCGAGCCAAACGCGTTGCCGGGTCTGCAGGCAAAGGGCATGGTGGCTCTTGCGCGCGACAAGTTCGATGATGCGTTGCAATATGGCGATCGAATATTGGCGATAAGCCCAGCGGATGAGGCGGGCGCGATAATCAAGGCGCGCGCATTGGCGCGGACGGGTAAGCCCGAGGAGGCGGTCAAACTGATTGACCAGGCGTTGCTCACCTCAGGCAATTCTGCTGCCCTGCTTAGCAACCGCGTCAATCTCTACCGTTACCTCAAACAGCCAGCGCCGATGCTGACTGCGCTCGATCAGCTTGCACGACAAGGTAATATGACCCCGGCGGTCGAGCTGGATCGGATCAATCTCCTCTATAAGCTTGGCCAGACCGATCAGGCCCGGGATGCTAGCCTTGCCTTTCTGAAGGGTGATGAGAAAACGCCAGATGTTTACCGCACGTTGCAGCGAATCTGGTGGCAATATGACCCTACGCCGTTGCCGACCGCGTCAGCGCGTGATTCGAGTAGTTGGAAGAGCGCCGCCGCAATCATTCTTGCCGCGCGCTACATGCTTGCTCGTGGCCAGGTTGATGTCGCTAATGCTGTGTTGGCTTCGGCTCCAGCTGGCGCTCAGCCGGCCATTTCGTCGCTCAAAGCGAGGGTTCTTGCTGCGACGGGCAAACAGGGCGAAGCTCAGAAACAGGCCGATAGCCTGCTCAAGGCCGACGCAAACGACATTGACGCACTGTTGCTGAAAGCACAGCTCGCCCGCGCGCGCAACCAGACGCAAATTGCGCTTGAGGCTGCGCAGCTTGCGCAGGCCAACGATCCGCTCAATGCTGAAACTTACATCATATTGGCAGGCATTTATCGCCGCGAGGGTGCAGACTGGCGCGCGCGGCAAATTTTTGAAGACGGCTTCAAAAAACTGCCTCAGGATTTTCAGTTGGTGGGCGGTTATACGCAATATCTTCACCAGTTAGGCGATAAAGGCAGGGCGATGTCGATCGCGCGCGCCTTCGCAAGGGCGTTACCTTCGTCGGAGCGCGCCTGGGGGATGTTCGCTGCGCAATGCCAGGCGTCGCGCGATCAGATATGCCTGACCAGTGCGCAAACAGGATTGAGTAATGCTAAGACGGCCTATCTTGTTGATGAAGCTCCGGGCGCCATTCCCAATCGTGGTCTGTTTGGGCAGATCTGACGTCGCCCTTGGCGAGGTGGCGGCTCTATGACTGATCCGCAGGGCCCGATCCGGAACAAATATGTGCGCTTCACGTCGAACGTCCTGCGTTCGGGGGGCATTCTTAACGACGCGATCTGTTTTCTCGTCGCCTATTTTTCGACCGTTTTGATCTTCACCCAATGGTTCGGCTATTATTATGGCGCGCGGCTGCACTCGACTGCCGTGGTCATCATGGCGATCAATTTCTTTCTTATCCGGATCAGCCGCGATGCCTATTCGGGTTTTCGCGGACAAGGTGATGATCTGAGCAGCGGCACGTTTCTCGATTTTCTGGTGGCGCTCATCCTCACCATGTTTATCG
>CAMLFF010000022.1 GCA_946479185.1 uncultured Sphingobium sp. | reverse complement strand
TCGATCTCGATGGCTTCGACCCGCTCGACCGCATCATGGATCAGCTTCACTGTGGCAGGGTCGGTTTCAGGCCCCTGCAAAAAACGACAATTATGCCCCAATATCTCCGAGCGGTCATAGCCGCTCAACCTGCAAAAGGATTCATTGGCGAACACGACCGGATTGTCCGGCAGCCGCGGATTGGTGATGATCATCGGCATGCGCGTGGCGCGCACTGCCGCAACAAATGGGTCGGTGCCACGATCCATCCCGACAACTTCTGCCGCGATGCGTTCTGAATCCTGGGCCTTGAGGCGGTCCTCGCCGTTCTCCGGCATGTCGTTCGTCAAACTGTCCGCCCCAACGCCATTTGCGCACCATGTGTTGCCAAGGAATGACGAGAACGCCCAACCTGCAATTTTGATCCAGATTAGCTTTTCTCTCCGCTCTGGCCGCTGCGCCGGGGGTCGGCTATCCTGCATTTTTCCGCACGCACATCGGGCGGAGCTCACCATGAGAGACCGACTAGAAATGTCTGATGATTATGCGCATGGCCGCCGGGATGGATTGCGGCTGGCGTTGGCGATCCTGTCGGCGGAGGAAGCCAAATGGGCAGCGCTGCTTGGCGAGAGCCGCTCCTGGCGCACCAATGCGACGCGCGAAGTGCGGCACAAGACATTGCAGATCGCGCAGCAGCGTGTGCGCACGGCGCTCAATCGGCTGACCCCCAAGGGCGATGACGCAATGGATGCCGAGCTTGCTAGCGCCTTGGACAAGATCGGGCTGATCGCGCCGTGACAGAAGCACCTAAGGATGCGCGCGCCTTCACGCTCGCGCTGCTGGCCGCGCGGGACACAGGTGCGACGATCTGCCCAAGCGAAGTGGCGAGGGCGATCACGGCTGGAGCCGGTGCTGCTGCGCCAGCGACCGATTGGCGCGAGGCCATGCCGCAGGTTCATGCCGCCATCGATACAATGGTGAGCGAGGGATTGGTGTGCCTGAGCTGGAAAGGGAAGCCACTCGCGCTACGATCGGGACCGTATCGCATAGCGCGCGATGACAAGGCGTAGGAGCCACGGCAACATTTTCCCAGCTCGACTGTTCATGCCATGAAGGAGAGCAGGCATGGACGAGAACCCCAAGGCAGGCACCAAAGTATCCTGGAAGAGCCATGGCGGCGAAGCGCATGGCAAGGTGGTCAAGAAAGTGACGAGCCCCACGCACATCAAAGGTCACAAGGTCGCCGCCTCGAAAGATGAGCCGCAGTTCATCGTCGAGACCGAGGATGGCAAGCGCGCCGCGCACAAGGCGCAGGCGCTGAGCAAGGATTAAGGGCGCGGTTGGCCGCCAGAAAACGAGTCCCATGAGCGCCGAGATCAGCGACGACGACTTGCGCGATATGGCTGAACACCGGCAGCTCAAGCTGGTGAAATCAAGGCGCCGCAAACCGGGGATCGGCGATTTCGGCAAATATGGCTTGAAGGATGCCAAAGGGGATTCACTGCTCGGCATCGGCAAGGAGGGGCTGACCGCAAGCGCGGATGATATTGCGCAATATCTGCGCAGCAGCGCGCTTGGCACATGGAAGCAATCGGCAGATACGACACCGGCGCGGCAACCGTCAGCGAGAGACAGCGCCAAGCCTTCTCCGCCGCGTGCGAAGACGCCGAAGAGCGCGGCCCCGCCACCAAGCCGAAAACGAGTCGGTCGTGAGGCCCCAGCGCCCAAGCCAGCTCCTAAGCCTAAGCCCGCACCCGAGCCTGTCCTCAAGGTTCGTGACGCCAAACCAGCCGATGCCGCTGCCCTTGCCAAATTGCTCGGCCAGTTGAGCGGCATATCCATCGAGCCCGATGTGATCCTCGCCAATCTCGCCATCACGCGAAAGGCAAAGGGTGGGCTGGTCGTGGCCGATTATGGCGGGATCGTTGGCTGTTGCGGCTGGGCCATCATCCCATCGATACAGCATGGGCTGATCGGTCGACTGACCGTCGTCATCGTGGACAAGGGGCACCGCCGCCGCGGCTTCGCGACCGCCATGCTCTCCGCCGCCGAGCAAGCGCTATCGAAGGCCGGGTGCCAGCAGATTGAGGCAATGAGCGACGTCATGATCAACAATGATCATGGCTTCTTTCGCTCCCGAGACTTCCAGCAGACAAGCTACCGCTTCGCGCGCGAGATTTGATCGCTCGCTAGTCGATCCAGAGGCCGTGCGCGCGATGCCAGTCCTCGAGGCCAGTGTCGGGATATTCCTCCAAGCACTGGTCATCCGGCCCGATCTTGGGCTCAACCCAGCTCGCCTTCGATCCGAGCATCATATGGACGAGCGACGGAGCCTTGGGCAGTTCGCTGTCGATTGCCGATGCGAACGGGTGGAGCAGCTCGGGATAGTCCGGACTGAACACCCATAAGGCAGAGCCGCATCGCGCGCAGAAATGCCGCTCGCCACTGCTCACCCGACAAGTGCCCTGATCGTCCTTAATCTCCGCATGGAAGATGGTGGTTTCGCCCTCGACCTTCAGCGTCGTCTTGTCGGCATGGAGATTGATTGCGTAGCCACCGCCCCCAGCCGTTTTTCGGCAAATCGAGCAGTAGCAGCGCATGAACGGCACGGGTGCATGGCTGTCAGCGGAAAAGCGGATAGCTCCGCATCGGCATGATCCTTCGAGCTTTAGCGGCATGGCGAGTCCTTTCGCGAGCGGCCCCCAAGCCTCTTTTGCCCCGTGTCGCTGCACATCGGCAAGAGCCATCTCGCCTGATCGCGCTCACGCCAGAGCGGCGAACCAATCCGCATAGGGCGTGTTGCGCGCCATGTGGCGGTTGACGTCAGGTGCGCCATCGTCCCACCAGATCGGTCCGCGCTCGCCCAGTGCCAGCTTCGCACGATCAACGGCAGCGTGGGCGATCGCCTCGGCATCGGGGTTGGCCTGCCGCCGTGCCGTCGCGACCGCGCGCCGCGCCGTCATGAGTTCCTTCACCAATCTTTCGCGCACGTCCGGCGCAAGGCTTGGGTCGCTCATCCGCCAGAGCCGCCCACGCACGACGAAATAGCGGCCATCGGGCGTGATTGGATAGCGCGCGCCGCCTTGTTCATTGCGCATCGCGGTCACCCCAAATGCAACCATCGGACGGGTGGCTCATTGAACAATTGATAACTTTCATCTCGCCTCTGCGCTGGAGCCTCGAATGTCTCGGCCAATTCCGCATCCTCAGCTTCATCCTGTCCATGCGATCCTGCTGTCCTTCCCGATCGCCTTGTTCGTTGCGGCGTTTCTCTCTGACATAACGTATCTGAACAGCGCGGAGATCCAGTGGTCCAATTTTTCGCAATGGGCGATCACTGGCGCCTTGTTGTTTGGCGCGCCGGTGGTCGCATGGGCAATATTGGATTGGGTGCGAAACCGCAGGTCAGGGCTTGGGCGCCACAGCGCAATCTATCTTGGCGTGGTTGCGGCGATGTGGGTGTTGGGCCTGCTCAATGCGTTCAAGCATAGCCATGACGCCTGGAGTTCGGTCGGCGCGACCGGCCTGTTCCTCTCCGCTATCTGCGCGATACTGGCCCTGATCGCAGGCTGGATCGGCCATTCGGCGGCATTCGCGGGAGAGGTGAAATGAGGACCAGCCTGCTCTGTTTCACGGCATCCGCTACATTGCTGCTCGCCGCTTGTGGTGGCTCGAACAATGTGAAGGAAACCGGGGCGACCCCGCAGCTTCCCTCGATCCAGCAAAAGCTTGTGCCGACGATCAAGATCGCCAAGCCCGCCGGGTGGGAGGGTCAAACCCCGACCGTGCCCAAGGGCTTCACGATCGTTCCGCTGGCCACGGACCTGCTCATTCCCCGCAAGATGCTCGTGCTGCCGAATGGCGACTTGCTGGTCGCTGAAGGACGTGGCGGCAATGCGCCGAAGTTGCGGCCCAAGGATGTGATTGCGGGTTACATCAAGGGCCTGGGCACCACTCATGTTAAGAGTGGCGACCGCATCACCTTGCTGCGGGATGCGAATGGTGATGGGAAACCCGAGGCCCGCACGATCTTCATCGACGGGCTGGATGCGCCCTATGGTCTCGCCTTTGTGGATGGCAATCTTTACGTTGCCGATCAGGATAAGCTGCTGCGCTTCCCTTACAGTGACGGCCAGACGGCTATCCCGCGTTCGAGCGGCGTCGAGGTGACGAAGCTGCCATCGCAGGTCAATCATCACTGGACCAAGTCGCTCGCTGCGGGCGCGGATGGCAGCAAGCTCTATGTCGGCATTGGCTCGAACAGCAATATCGGCGAGCGCGGCATGGAGATTGAGGAAGAGCGCGCGGTCATCTGGGAAATCGATCGTGTGACTGGTGCGCGGCGTACCTATGCCAGTGGCCTGCGCAACCCGACTGCGCTTGCGATCAATCCCTGGACCAAAGGCCTATGGGCTGTCGCGAACGAACGTGACGAGATCGGGCCGCATCTCGTGCCGGATTATCTTACATCCGTGCAGCCGGGCGCCTTTTATGGCTGGCCGTGGAGCTACTGGGGCAAGAATGTCGATCCGCGCGCGCGGCCGCAGCGGCCAGACATGGTGGCCCGCGCCATCGCGCCCGATTACGCGCTGGGTGCTCATGTCGCTGCCCTTGGCCTAACGTTCGTGAGCGGCAATGGCATGGGCGGCGCCTATCGCGAAGGCGCCTTTGTGGGCCAGCACGGCAGTTGGAACCGGCCTGACCTCTCGGGCTATAAAGTCACTTGGGTTCCATTTGCGAGCGGTCGTCCGTCCGGCGAGCAGCGCGACTTTGTGACCGGTTTCCTCGTCAACGGCAAAGCGCGTGGAAGGCCGGTTGGCGTGACTTACGATACCAGACGAGCAGTCCTTTATATCGCGGACGACCTTTCCAATACGATCTGGAAGGTCAGTCCAGCAAATCCAGCAGCACAGGCGCGTTAATCCCCGCGCCTTTCACCCAATCACAATCGCTCGGAGGGAGAGCCATAATGCACGAAGAAAAAGAGAATGGCGAAACGGTCACGCACGTATCGACTGTAGAGGCCCGCAGTGGATCGCGCACAAAGGTCACGCGCAACATCCTGATTATAAGCCTCGTCCTTATCGTCATCGCCTTCATCGCAACGGTGGGAGGCGGATTTTTCAAAACCTCTGAAAGCGGTGCGGACGACATGAGCGCCGACAACACGGCCATCAACGAAGCGCAATAAACACGCTTGGCCCAGCGCACCTAACTCAGCGGCAAGTGACATCTGCATCGCTTGCCGCTGCTTCAGAAACTTCAACGATATTGCTCCGGAACCCGCTCATGCAAATGACTTGCATTAGTGGGTTCCCGACCTTAAGGCGCCCCGCAATAGATCATTGGGGGTCAAATGAAGTTTCTGAATGCCGTGTCGCTGGCAGCCTTGGCTGTCGCCTTGCCATTTTCCAGCGCCAGCGCAGCTGAGGCGGACGGTCAGGATATCATCGTCACCGCATCCCGCAGCGGCGCAGACGCAACGGATCTCGCAACATCGGTTTCAGTCGTGAGCGAGCAGCAGCTTTCCAGTCAGCTCAACTTCGATACCAACATTATGCGTGCGCTTGAGCTGACCATCCCAGGTCTCGCGCCACAGCGGGAGAGCCGCAGCAATTGCTCCCCCAACATCCGCGGGCGGCAGACATCGATCCAGATCAACGGCACGCCGGTGAACGAAAATCTGCGGCAGAGCACATGCGATCAAATGTATCAGCTCAGCCCGTTTGCGGTTGAGCGTGTCGAGGTGCTGCGGGGCGGTACGGCCCTTTATGGCTCCGGCTCGCCGGGCGGCATCATCAACTTCATCACACGCCGCGCCCAGAGCCGGGATATGGAAATAGACGTCGTCGCCCAGACGAGCTTCAACACATCGAAGCCAGAGAAGAGCTTCACGACCGATCTTTATGGCGGCATCGGGCAGAAGCTGAGCGGCTGGGACTATTATTTCGGTGCATCCTATACCGATGGCGGTGTTGGCCGCACGCCGGACGGTGGCTTTGTGCCGTCGCAAAATTATCAAAGCGTCGCGCTGAACGGCTCGATCGGCGTGAGCCTTGCGGGCGGCGAACTGCGCGCCACGGGCACCTGGTATCAGGAGGAAAAAGGCCAACAATATTCCGCAGACGGCACGCAGGGCGTTGGCAAGTTCGCGCCGATCATTCCGGTCGTAGGCCATCCGCAGGCAGACCAGAATGTCATGCGCTCGACGACGCTGGCGCTTTCTTACGATCATCCCGATATTCTCGGGCAAGCGCTGTCCGTCAGCGGATATTATCAGGACCAGCTGTATCGTCAGCGCGACAATTTTTACGATATAAGCTTCGGCAACGATTTCTTCGCGTCGGATTCCGACAATGAACGGCTGGGTTTCCGCTCGACGCTGGTCAAGAAGGCGCAGCTGGGCAGTGTCGAACTGGTTGGCAGCTACGGCTTCGATTTCACGCACAACAGCTATTATCGTCCGGCGATCGATCCCGCTGCCGGGGGCGCAATCTTCGGCTATGTGTCGCCTGAGGTCATCTTCAACACCTATGCTATTTTCGGGCAGGTCGAGCTGGACTTCGGTCGCTTGCGGTTGGTCGGCGGTGCGCGGCAGGAATGGTATCGTGGTCATATCGGCACGCGTGGCTATGATCCGACGATTCCGGGCGCTGGTACGCCCGGCAAGTTCGGTAAGACCGATCTGGCGCTTTATAATCTCGGTGCGGTGTTCGATGTGACGGACATGATCCAGCTTTATGGCGGTTTCAGTCAGGGCGCCGAGATCTCGCAGCTTGGCCGTGCCTCGCGTGGCGCTGTCGATCCTTCCGTGATCACGCCGGAGCCCGCCTCGTCCAATCAGCTTGAACTGGGCCTTCGCGGCAAGACGGATCGTCTGCGTTTCGAGCTCGCAGGCTTCCGGTCAACGTCGCAAAAGGCATCTTTGTTGCAGGCCGATCCGACTTGCACGGGCCAGACGCTCTGCCCGCTCATCCCGCTTCGTGCGCGCCAGCGCTTCTGGGGCGTGGAGGCAAGTGCCGATTTGCAGGTGACCGAGCAGTTCGACATTGGCGCGGTGCTCACCTACCAGCGCGGCAAGATCTTCAATGAAGATTTGAACCGCTTCGTGCCATACAGCACGGACATTGTTGCGCCCTTCCGCCTGACCGGATCGGCCAACTACCGCCCTGTCGATCCCCTTCGCCTGTCGCTGCAGGCCACCTATTATGGTGCGGCGGATTTCTACACGGCGGCGGATCAGGCGGCTGGCTTCGTCAACACGCAGTCGGTGTTCCTGATGGACGCGAGCGCGCATTATAAGCTCGGCAAGGGTGAGCTGTTCGTTGCGGCGTCCAACCTGCTCGACCATAAGTATGTCAGCGTGGCCGATCAGGGCGTTGGCTTCTTCTATTATCAGGCAGAGGGGCGCCGCGTGACATTGGGCTATAAGGCGCGCTTCTAGATTGCGTCGGCGGACGTTCTTCGCCTGGCATAGCTGGATCGGGCTGACCGCCGGGCTGCTGCTCTTCGTCATCTGCTGGTCGGGCACCATGGCTGTTTTCAGTCAGGAGCTCGACTGGCTAGCCGACGCGCGGCTGCGTGCGCCGCCAACAGAGCAGATCGGCTGGCAGAATATTGCAGAGCGGGTGCAGGCCGAGAAACCGGGCTGGCAGATCATGGCGATCAGCGCACCCATTCATAAGGGCTTCGCGGCTGAGGTCTGGGCGGCTGACCCGGACAATGTCTGGCACCGCGTGTGGGCCGATCCATCGACGGGTCGGGTCATCGGGACGACCAGCTATTTCAACATTCAGCGCTTCTTCCGCAGCTTCCACATGTCATTGTTCATCGATGGCTGGCGCATCTGGAGCATTCCCTTCGGCTATTTGCTGGTGGGCTTGGCGGCCTTCATCCTGCTCATGTCTCTGGTCACGAGCCTGTGCTTTTACCGCCGCTTCTGGCGCGGTTTCTTCAAGCTGGAACGCGACAAGGGGCGCAAGATTTTCTGGAGCGATTTGCACAAGCTCACAGGCTTGTGGAGCCTCTGGTTCATCGCGCTGATCGCCTGCACTGGCATGTGGTATCTGGTGGAATGGAAGGTGACATCGGAAGCGCCTGTGCCCAATCCGCCCATCGCCGAGGGGCAAGTGGGCGAAACATTGTCGCTGGCGGCGCTCATCGCACGGGCTCAGGCGGCCTATCCTGATTTGCAGATCCGCACGCTCGTGCTGGAGCAGATGCGGGGGGGATTGTTCGAAGTGCATGGGCAGGATGGCGCGTTGCTGGTGCGCGATCGGGCTGCGCGCGTCTGGATCGATGCGCGCGATGGCCGAACTATAGCTGTGCGGCGCGCGGGCGAACTCTCGGCGCTGCATCGCTGGATCGAGACAGCGGACCCGCTTCATTTCGGCAATTTCGGCGGGCTATGGAGCAAGCTGATCTGGTTCCTGTTTGGGATCGGCTTATCGGGGCTTTGCCTGACCGGCGCGTACCTTCAGGCGAAACGGCAGCAACGCCAGCCTGATATGCCTCGCCGCGCACCGCTGATCGCTGCCTATGGTGCGACAGCCTTTGTTTTGCTGGCGTCCATCCCATTCGCCCATGCCGAATTGCAACGCTGGGGCAGCGGCGGCGCATTGCCGCACATGCCAGCGGGCGTGCTGTTCGTCATCGGTGCATGGCTGGCCATGACCTTGTCCGCGTTGGGCCTATGGGTGCGCGCTGTTCGCTGAGATGCCGGGAGTGGCAGAGATCTTCCGATCCATTTTCCATTGGTTGGTGCAACAGGGGTGTTGAAGCGCCCAAACAATGGATTGCTCAAGAAATGGGTTTCGAACTTTCAGTCTGTGTGATCAATTGTCCGAGCGAGTGCGCTGTCGCGTTGATACCCGGCGGCTGTTTCAACGAGCCAATCCAACAATATGGTTGCTGCCTGATTTTCGCGATGTCTCGGTATCAGGAGCATGTAGGTGCCAATCACCACGGCAGACATTGATGAACCGCCAAGGCGGACGAGAGACCCATCGGCAAGGTGACGGGCGGCAATAAAGTCGTTGGCAAGTGCAACGCCCTGTCCTGCGCATGCCGCCGCAAGTGTGAGGTGAGCGTGCCAAAGCTGCGCGACGTGCGGAAGACTGTTGAACGTGAGGCCATGGCTCGCAAACCACAAACGCCATTGAATGTCGCCGTCCTCAAACAGCAATGGTGCGTGGCTCAGTTCGGCTAACGTCCTTATGCCCCGAGCCACTTGTGGACTAGCAACAGGGAAATCGTACGGACTAGCGAGCTCGACATGCCGGACATCCCGGGTTTCGGGTGAAGTTTCATTGCGTAGAACGAAGCGAATATCGGCATCAGCCTCGTCCTTCGTAAAGTCTGCCGGAACATCGCTAGACTTCAGCTCGATAACGATATCGGGATGCTGCGTTTGAAAGTCTCTAAGTCTGGCAGTTAACCAGTGGTATGCAAAACCCGGAGCACTCCAAATTCTCACAGAGTTGCTTCCTGCGCTGGCAGCACGGCGTGTCGCTTGCTCTAGCGCGATGAAGGCGGCGGTCAGTTCCGTGTGATAAGCGCGCCCGCGCTCAGTCAGTCCGCCTTTCGGGCGGTTGATAAGGGCGATCCCAAGCCGATCTTCCAGCGATCGCAGGTGGCGGCTTATGATGGCCTGGTCAACGCTCAGCAACTCGCCCGCGCGACGCACACTTCCAGCGCGGCCGTAAGCTTCAAATGCGCGCAACGCCGCAAAAGGAGGAAGATGGAAACGAGCGGTTACCATCTTAGCTCCTGTGACTGTTGTCCCCAAGTCGTCAGTGTACACCTTCGTTGTCGGCTCCTCAAGACTTCCCGTCACGCTCAGGATCGGAAAATTGATAGGGTGCCGTCGCGCGCCAGAGGGATATTGCAATGACACGAAATCTCATTCGCATCGACGCGGACCGTCTTTGGGATAGCCTCATGGATATGGCGGCAATTGGCGCGACGGAGCGGGGCGGCTGCAACCGACAGGCCCTGACGGATCTTGATCGCCAGGGGCGCGACCTGTTCGTTCAATGGGCGGAACAGGCAGGCTGTTCGACACGCATTGACGCAGTGGGGAACATCTTTGTGCGGCGTGACGGCCGCGACAATGGTGCCGATCCCGTGCTGACCGGCAGTCATCTGGATACTCAAGCAACCGGCGGTCGCTTCGACGGGGTGTACGGAGTCCTTGCAGGCCTGGAAGTCATCCGCACGCTGGAAGACCATGCTATCGTCACCGGACGTCCAATCGAAGTGGCGGTCTGGACCAACGAGGAAGGGTGTCGCTTCGCGCCAGCCATGCTGGGATCCGGAGTGGTATCGGGTGCCTATGACCTCGAATTTGCCTACTCACGCCAAGACAAGGACGGGTTGCTGTTTGGCGATGAGCTTGAGCGGATCGGCTACAAAGGCGCGGATATCTCATTGCCGCATGGATATGCGGCGATGTTTGAGGCGCATATCGAGCAGGGGCCAATCCTTGAGCGCGATCACACGACGATCGGTATCGTAACGGGTATCCAGGGCGCATATTGGTTCGACGTCACGATTAATGGCGCGTCGGCACATGCTGGCCCCACCCCAATGGATATGCGGCGCGATCCCTGGCGCGCAGCAACCAAAATCATTGATGGGGCATTGGAACTCGCGGACGCTCACGCGCCTTGGGGCAGGGCTACGATTGGTGACATCTCGGCTAGCCCGGGGTCTCGCAACACAGTGCCTCAGAGTTTGACCTTCACGATCGATATCCGTCATCCGACGCCCGAAACGTTGGAAGCAATGGTAGTGACCCTGCGTGCTAAAATTGACGAAGCATCAGTGGCAGCCGGGCTGACCGCCAAGATCGACACGGTATGGCATATGAGTCCAACCGAGTTTGACCCAACTCTGATCGGCTATGTTGAAGATGCCAGCCATATGCTGGGCTATTCCGCGCAACGCATCGTGAGTGGCGCAGGGCACGATTCACTTCACACCGCTTCATTTGCGCCAACCACGATGATCTTCGTGCCATGCGAAGGCGGATTGAGCCACAATGAGGCGGAATCCGCCAGCCAGGCCGATCTCGCGGCGGGCGCCAACGTCCTACTTCACGCCATGTTGATGGCGGCGGATTTGAACGAGAAAGCTAACTGATCATGACAACGACACTTCGGACCCGCCTTCCCGGTGGCGGCACACCTCGCGCGCAAAACTGGGGCGTCGATAGCGAATATGGCGTATTGCGAGATGTCCTGGTTGGGCCAATCGACAATTTCTCATGGCAGGCCGGCAATGCCGTCGCACAAAGATCTGAACGGCTTGGACTAAGTTTCGATGCTCTTGCCGCGAAGCGACAATATGACGAGATGCTTGACTGTTATCGGCAAGCCGGTGTGAACGTCCATCAACTCACGGCTGAACCAAATCTACCATATCAAGTATTCGCGCGGGACAGCAGCGTAATGACGCCTTGGGGCGCGATCATCATGCAGCTTCAGAAGCCATATCGCCGCGGCGAGATTGCATCCGTACTGCGTTATTATCTCGATAATGACATTCCTATCTACGACATGCTGACGGCTGGGAATGCAGAGGGCGGCGATTTCATGGTGCTCAAACCGGGTGTCGCCGTTTGCGGCTTTTCTGGTGAGCGGTCCATCGCCCCCGCAGTCGCCCAGCTTGCCGCTTGGTTCGAGGCGGAGGGTTGGGAGTTCCATCAATATGAATTCGACGCACACTTCCTTCATCTGGATGTTCAGATCGGAATGGTTGCCGAGAATCTGGCGGTCGTTTGTGTGGAGGCTGTAGAGGCAGAACTCGTCACCTGGCTGAAAGACAAGGGCATTGGGATCATCCCGGTCACATATGGCGACGCTATGCAACTTGGCACAAATATTGTCGCCCTGGGCAATGGCAGAGTGCTTGTGCCTTCAACGAGCAAGAATCTCGTGGCTGCTTGCCGAGCGGAAGGACTGGAAGTGTTCGATCCCGATGTCTCTATGATTTCACTCGGCGGAGGCGCCGTACATTGCATGTGCCAAGCTCTTCGGCGCGATCCGGCAGCCTGATCTCTTTGGTTGCAAGCGGCTTCAGCCCAACAAGCTCTGCATTCGTGGATAAACTTGGACGTAAGGTTGATACCGCTTGATCCAAGCTATTCTAAAAAGACGCCACGTTCGCCGGGCGAGCTAGACAACGCTTAACGCGCAACGGGATCCGCTCGGCGAGAGGAGCATAACAAGCGCATGCGCGATGTATTGAATGTTATCGGCGGCAAAGCCGTGCCTTCTGTTTCTGGCGAGTGGTTGGACATCGTAGACCCTACGACAGGGGACGTGGCTTTTCGGTCGCCCGCCTCAACCGCCGAAGACGTTGCCAATGCTGTCAACGTTGCTGCAGCAGCGTTCGATACGTGGCGTATGACCAGCCCCGCCGAGCGGCAATCTGCGCTCCTAAAAATTGCTGATCTGGTAGAGCAACATCTTGATGAGCTGCTCGAAGCGGAATGTGCCAATACTGGGAAACCGCGCCTTGCTACCCGCAATAACGAATTCCCACAGATTCTCGACAATCTACGATTTTTTGCCGGAGCATCCCGAAACCTGGAGGGAAAATCGGCCGCTGAATACAGGCCTGGCCATACGTCTTATATCCGGAGAGAGCCAGTCGGAGTCATAAGCCAGATTGTCCCCTGGAATTACCCGCTCATGATGGCGGTGTGGAAATTCGCGCCAGCGATCGCGGCGGGTAATACTGTCGTGCTCAAGCCTGCCGAAACGACGCCAGCATCTGCGGTAATGATCGCGGAATTGGCGAATAAGGTTCTGCCGTCCGGTGTGCTCAACGTGATTTGTGGCGATCGCTCGGCGGGCCAGGCCCTCGCGGCCCATCGATCTACGTCAATGGTCTCGCTAACAGGATCGACCCGCGCTGGAATGCATGTCGCCGAAACGGCTGCGCGCGATCTTAAGAGAGTCCATCTCGAGCTTGGCGGAAACGCGCCCGTAATCGTGTTCGAGGATGCCGACATCGAGCTTGCAGCAGCAGGCATTGTTGATGGTGCATTCTATAATGGTGGGCAGGATTGTACCGCCGCAACCCGCGTGCTTGTCCAACGAGGCGCAACGCGACAGCTTTGCACGGCATTGGTCGAACGGGCGCGAGCGGCGCGGTGCGGTGGCGTCGATGACGACGACGCGATGTTTGGTCCGATCAATAACCAGACCCAGTTCGATCGTGTCAGTAAGCTGGTGGCCGATATTCCCGCGCACGCGGAAATTCTGATCGGTGGCCGTCGGCAGGGCGACAGGGGCTATTATTATCCCGCTACGATCGTCGCAGGGCTTCGTCAGGATGATCAAATCGTTCGGGAAGAAATTTTCGGCCCTGTCGTCACAGTCCAGGAATTCGACACACTTGAAGAAGCCGTAAGGCTTGCAAATGATTCTGACTACGGCCTCGCTTCCAGCGTTTGGACCCGTGATCATCGGTGCGCGATGCTCGTTTCGAACGCTTTAGATTATGGCGTTGTGTGGGTGAATACCCATGGAACTTTTGCGTCCGAAATGCCGCATGGGGGCTTCAAGCTATCGGGGTACGGCAAGGACCTCTCGCTGTACGGCATGGAGGACTACACGCGCATTAAGCATGTGATGCATGGCCTAAGCTGAAGGGCCCATCAAACTTAAAAGTAATGATCGATATATCGCGTACGTCGTACAGCACATCGTCTAATTAATTCGAGAATATCAAAAATATAAAATGAAACTATTTTGATCACTATAGGGTCAGCATAAAGGGGCAGAAAATTGGATAATCCGTTCGACAAGCCGAAAGCAATATTCGCAAGTATTATCGTTGCGATTGTCGGATGGATGGTCTTCATGGGTATGCCGATATTGGTTGGCGCGCTCGTGGAGACCCGGGGTTTCAGTGAATCGAGTGCTGGATATATGGCCTCTGCGGATTTACTTGGAATCTTTTGCGCTTCGATAGCGGTGTCGTTCGCCGTAAAGCACGTTGATCGCAGACATTGGGTATTTGCGGGAATATTATTGTCCGCTGCTTGCAATCTGTTCTCAGGATATATTACAGATTTTTGGCCGCTCTTTATGGTGCGCGCATTTGCCGGATTTGGCAGCGGCATTTGCTATTCGATCGCGCTCGCCAATCTGGCCACGACCTCAAATGCCAGCCGAAACTTCACTTATCTCATTTTCGCCCTTGTGGCGATCAATGCGGCCGAGCTCTACGGTCTGCCGGAGGTCGTGAGCGCCTGGGGCGTCCAAGGAATATTTGTCGCATTCGCAGTCACGAATATTTTGTGCCTAGCGGTCTTGGGTATGATGCCGCGGCGTTTGCCAGAAGGCATGGCCGGTGGCGGACAGGTCGACCTTGCGCGCTCCCCAAAAGCCGTTCGTCTGCATGGCGGAATGGCGTTGCTGGCCATAACCTTATTCTATGTCACGGTGTCCGGATACTGGGCCTATGTCGAACGCATGGGCGTTGCTGCGGAACTCAGTGACCGTTTCATCCAAATATCGCTTTCTTTGACCACGCTGCTCAGCCTCGTCGGATGCTTCTTTGCATATCAGGCGAGTAAAGTGCGCGCGCAATCGGTGCTGCTGCTCTGGGCCCTTGGCGCAATCGGCGCATCATTATTGTGGATTGGCGCACATGTTGCAGCAACGTCCTTCTTCGCGGTCCTTTGCATTTTCCAACTTCTTTGGAACGGCATCGACATCTACCAGCTCGGCACCTTGTCGACGATCGACGCCAGCGGTCGTTTGCCGGCCCTTGTGCCTGCGGCTCAGGGGCTTGGGCAGACAGCAGGCCCAGCCCTTTCCGCACTCACTGTCTCGCTGGGGTACGGATATCCCGGAGTGATGGCCCTTTGTGCGACTATGGCTTTCGGCGCGGCACTGATTTATGGATTTGTATTCATCCGGTTGCGCAGTACGTTGGCCGTGGTGCCAGCCAGGTCTGGATAATAGGCGACTTGTTCACTCAGTGCTCACCGTGCCGTCAGGTGCGAATAATCTGCACAACGGCCGGCGATCCATGCTGCAGAATTAACGATCTGGCGCCTGAACGGCAGCCTCTGCGATGAGCCACTCGTAAACCGGCAAGACAAATGCTTCATCCTCTGGCTCATGGTGGACGGTGATCCGGTAAGAGCGCGCTGCGCGCCAGATCTGTTCGCCAACGGCGGCGATCGTTCCATTCTCGACGAAGGGCGCTGCGAACAATGTTGGCGCCAAACCAAGACCAAGTCCTTGCGAAATGGCGATGAGGAGGCTGCGTGACTCGCTGAAGCTCGGGCCTGCGTCTAGTCGATCAGTGTCGAGTGGCGCATCGTTTATACGCGCGAGCCAAGTTGACCAACTGATCTTTCCTTCCAGATGCAATGCGGAATGAAGTTTCAGAGCGTCGTAGGTGATGTTCCCATCAAGCGCCTGCGCGATATCTGTGCGGGCGAATGGTCGAAAATCGAGTGACAGAAGATGCGGTGCGACGTTCGCATCGTGATTTTCATTCCCGTCGTCGCCCTCAGCGACGTCTTCAAGAGAGATCAGGATATCGACTTCGGTTCGGTCGAGGTCGATTGCAGCGGCGCTGCTGTCGAGCCAAATATCGACCTGTGGCAGATCTGCGATTAATCTTGGAAGCCGAGGCATCAGCCAGCATTCCGCAAAGCTGTGGTCGCAATATAGAATGACAGAATTCGGTTTCCGATAAGGTGCCAGCCGACTGACGCCTTCTCGCAATCCGCGGAGCATGTTCCCTACAGTGCGTTGAAAATCACGACCAGCGTCGGTTAGCGTGACCTGACGGTGAATGCGTCGGAACAGCGGTTGGTCAAGAGCGCGCTCCAGCGAGCGGATCTGATGGCTGATCGCAGACTGGGTCAGTCCGAGCTCATCAGCCGCTGCCGCGAAGCTGCCGAGACGCGCGGCGGCCTCAAATCCCTCGAGCGTTTTCAGAGGAGGGAGGCGATCGTGCATTGATGAATATTACTTGTTCTATCGGTGAAATCAAAGCGTTTGAGTTCATTGTTGGATCAACGATACAATGCAGAATGTAGAGGGTTTTAGGAGATCCACCGTGAAATCGGGTCAGATCGACGGTAGTCGGTTAGATATGACATCGTACCTGAAGCAAAAGTTCTTCATGCCAGCGGAAACAGCTAAGCATGAGGCGTGCTGGATGGCCTGGCCCGTCCGAACGTCGCTTTGGGGTTCGCGGCTGGAGGCCGCCCGTCACGAATATGCCTTGGTTGCACGCACGATCTCTCGTTTCGAACCAGTCATCATGGTGTGTCGTCCGGGTGACGTTGATCAGGTTCGAACGCTATGCGGAAATGCTGTGAGGATTTGGCAATGTGCCATCGACGATAGCTGGATGCGCGACAGCGGACCCACATTTTTGCTGGGCAGCAAGGGCGGTCTCGCAATCGTTGACTGGTCATTCAACGCATGGGGAGGCAAGTATGAACCGCACCTCGCCGACGCAGCTTTGAAACGTGGCATAGCCGAGGCTTTGGCCTTGCCGCTTATGACCAACCGGCTGGTTGCCGAGGGTGGCGCAATTCTCAGCGATGGCGAAGGCACAATTTTGACGACCGAAAGTTGTTTGCTGAACGCCAATCGCAATAAGGGACTGAGCCGCAGCGAAGTCGAAGAGGAGCTGCTCGCAGCTCTCGGTGCAGACAAGATTGTCTGGCTTCCGGGCGATGCTGGCGAAATCGAAACCGATGGCCATGTCGACTGTCTCGCCAGCTTCGTTGCACCAGGTCGGGTCATGCTTGAGGATCCCGAGACGTCGGACCCCGCCCGCCGTGAAATTCTGCAGAATAACTGGGCCACGCTGAAAGCCGCTACAGACGCACGAGGGCGACAGTTTGAAATTCTGCCAATGCCGGCATCACCACTCAAAGACGCCGATCCGCGTTGGCAGCCTTCCTATATCAATTTCTACATTGCTAACGATGCCGTGATCATGCCGGGTCATGGGGTCAGCACGGACGCTGATGCGAAGGCTGCAATCGCTGCAGCATTTCCAGATCGCGAAGTCGTGCAGCTCATCTTGCCAAATTTGCCCTTCGGCGGGGGCAGTATCCATTGCATTACGCAGCATCAGCCGGCGCGACTATAATCACACCGGCCATGCGTTACGCTACGCCCGCGCGCTACTGCCATTGGTAAGCGGGCGGCTAGCGATGTAATCTTGGCACTGCACGATCACGAAGTCCTTCATTGCCTTATATTCTTCAGGGGTGGCATTTTCGGGACGATCGGCAAACCAGCCGATTTCCGACATGCCTCGAACGAGCAAGAAGATGGGGATCATGGCCAGGTTATGGTCGGTCACGGATCGTGCGCTGACATATCCTTCGATGCAAGCGGCCTGAACGGCATCATAATCGGCGAGATGCTGGCATTGATGGAGTGCGACTGCCAAGTCGAACATGTGCCAGCCGAATGCAACATCGTCGAAATCGATCGCAGCCAGGGTCTCGCCTTCGATCAGCACATTGCCTGGATGCAGATCGGCATGGATGACGCTATATTGCGTGCTGTCCTTGCCATATCCGCTGAGCAGCACACGCAATTGGTCGCGCACTTCGATTAAAAGATCGCGTTCGTCGGGCGTAAGATCGCTTCGTTCCCAGAAGCGGCCCCAGAAGGGCTGATCGCCTAACAAACCCACCTCATCCAGCGCTTGGCGCACGAAGCCAGCGGGCGGCTGCCACGCCGAAGCCTGATTGTGCATTGCCGCGATCATTGCGCCCAGGTCTCTGAAAATGCTCTGCATCCGAGCCGTCGGCGTCTCATCGCAGATCATTGGCAGCAGCACTTCACCTTCGACCCAATGCGAAAGGCTCGCATAGCGGCGCTCGCCGAGCGCGGGCAATTCCACGCTGGCATATTCCGCGCCACCCCGCGTTGCGACAGGGATGGGCACATGGATGCCATCGAGCAACAAGGCCTTGGTCCAGAGCCGTTCGGACTCCAGTTCCTCAAGCGTATGATAGCCCATGCGGTGCAAGCGAAGCGTGAAGCGCTCACCACTTGTCGCGGTTACGCGGTAGGTGAGATTTTCAGCCTTGGCGAACAAAATGACTTCAGCCGCATCAATCGGGAAGTCAGCCAAGACTTCTCGCGCCGGATCAAGCAGATCCGTGTTCGTAAGATCAGTCATTCACGGTTCCCATCACTTGTTTGAACGCTTCGATAAGTGCCTCGGCATCGTCCTGTGAGACGACAAGTGGGGGCCGAACCTTGACGAGATTTTTGTGCGCGCCAGCTGCAGCAGTGAGGAAACCAAGATCCTTGAGACGGTCTGAGATTGCGGCTGCGCGCACTGGATCGGGTATGTTTGTTCCGTCCTCGACGATATCGACGACCACGAACAGCCCGCGGCCGCGCACCTCGCCGATACAAGAATGCTCTGCGGCAATACGAGAGAGCCCTTCCTTCAGCGTCGTGCCGACGCGCTGAGCGTTCTCAAGCAATTTGTCACGCTCGATTACGTCAAGCACCGCCATGCCTGCCGCCGCCTGTAGCGGGCTGGAGGCGAAGGTGTTGAAGTGATCCGTCACGGAGCGGAAGTGCTCGATCAGGGCGCGGCTTGCGCCCGTCGCCGAAATGGGCACGCCGTTGCCCATCGGTTTGCCCAGCGTCACGATGTCCGGCGTGAAGCCGACAGACTGGTATCCCCACCAATGCCCGGTCCGTCCGAACCCGGCCTGCACCTCGTCCGCTATCATGAGGCCACCTGCGGCACGGACCAGCTCAGCAGCGCGGGGCATGAAATCGTCCGGCAAATCCGGCAGGCCTTCATTAGCAAAGATCGAGCAGATCAACATAGCTGCCACACCGGTGCCTGACGCCTCCAAGCGCGCAATGGCATCGCGAATGCGCGTCAAATAAGCGTCGCCCAGCGCTGCCTGGCTGAGGCCGGGCTGAATTGGACGGAATAGGTCCGGATAGGGAAAGGGCTGTATCTCTGCATCAGCGGGTTGGTTGCTGCCGAGGTTGGTCAACCCACCCACCAGGTCGCTATTGCCGTGATAGGCAGCGTCAGTGCATAAAATTCCACGGTTTCCAGTGGCCAATCGAGCGATCTGGATCGCGATCTCGTTCGCTTCCGTGCCCGTGCAACTAAAAACGAAGCTTTCAATGGCGTCGTCATGCAAATTGACCAGCCGCTCCGCATATTGAACGACACCTTCGCTTAAATAGCGACTGTTCACGTTCAATGTTCGCTGCTGACGACAGATGGCATCGGCAACGTCCACATTTCCATGGCCGACCGAGGGTACGTTATTGTAGAAATCGATGTAGCGCGCGCCCGTCTCGTCAAACAGGTATGCGCCCTCGCCGCGCACAAGTTGTATCGGCCTGTCATAGAAC
>CAMLFF010000021.1 GCA_946479185.1 uncultured Sphingobium sp. | reverse complement strand
TGATCGCGCGCCAGCGCGGACGCCGCAAACATTCCGTGCGGGATATTCGCCGCACCGTCCGCCAGGGCATGTGGCTGACGCTCGCGCTCTGCCTTCCGATCTGGGCGATCCTCTGGAACGCTGACACGGTCCTCCTCGCCTTGGGTCAGGACCCCGCGCTGGCCGCCAAGGCCGCATCGCTGCTGCGCGGACTGCAATGGGCGCTCCTCCCTTACCTCTGGTTCTATGTGCTGAGGCATTATGTCGGCGCGATGGAACGCCCGATGTGGGGCGTCATTATCACGGTGATCGCGCTTCCCGTGAACTTCCTTGCGGGCTGGACGCTCATTCTCGGCAATTTCGGCGCGCCCCCGCTCGGCCTGTTCGGTGCAGGTCTGGCAAGCAGCCTTACGGCGTTCATAATGCTGATCGCGATGGTCATCATTATCTCGCGCGACCGCCAGTTTCGCCGGTTCCAGCTGTTTGGCCGGTTCTGGGTGGCAGACTGGCCGCGCTTTGGCTCCATGCTCAAGCTCGGTATGCCCATCGCCGTCATTTTCGCGATGGAAGTGACCGTGTTCAATGCGGCTGCTTTTCTGATGGGGACAATCGGTCAGGCTTCCCTCGCAGCGCATGCCATCGCAAATCAGGCCGCCGGGCTGGTCTTCATGATCCCGCTTGGCATCAGTCAGGCCGCAACGATCCGGGCAGGCCTTGGCTTTGGCCGGGGTGACGCTGTCGCGGTCAGACGGTCAGGCCGGGTTGC
The DNA here is from genome assembly GCA_946479185.1 of uncultured Sphingobium sp. Next base: position 18,974 of record CAMLFF010000021.1, on the reverse strand, counting down.
CCTCATCACCGGCGTTGGCTTCGCTGTTGCCGCAGCCAGCTTGCTTGCTCTGTTGCCAACCCAGTTCATCGGCCTTTTTCTCAACCTGCGCGACCCCGCAAATGTCGAAGTCGTGCGTCTGGCGAGAGACTTCATTTATGTCGCCGCACTGTTTCAGCTGTTCGATTCCACGCAGGCCGTGAGCGCGGGGCTTTTGCGGGGCCTGCACGACACCAAAGTGCCGATGATCATTGCCGCGACCGGCTATTGGGTCTTCGGCATGGGCATCGGATCGTTCCTGGCGTTCAGGACGCCTCTCGCTGGCCTTGGCATCTGGATTGGCCTCGCCAGCGGGCTGGCGGTGGTTGCGCCATTCCTGGCATGGCGCTGGTTCTCAAAGATCAGGCGCCTAGGCCACCCATCAGCGCATATTTGATATTCATATAGTCCGAGAGGCCGTGGCGTGAGCCTTCACGCCCCATGCCGGATTGCTTGACGCCACCGAAGGGCGCGGTTTCGCTCGAGAGAATGCCCTCGTTGATGGCGACCATGCCATATTCAAGCTGTTCCATGACGCGCCAGACCCGGCCAAGGTCCCGACTATAGAGATAGGCGGCCAGGCCATAAATGGTGTCATTGGCGATGGAAATGGCCTCCGCCTCATCCTTGAAGCGCACGACCGGCGCGACGGGCCCAAAAATCTCGTCCTGCACAATAGCCATGTTTCGCGTCACGCCGGTGAGGACCGTGGCGGGATAGAAGGCACCCTGCGCGCCGGTGCCGCCGGTGCGAACGGCGCACCCTGCTGCTGCTGCGTCCTCCACGAGCCCGGCGACACGCGCGGCCTCTCGTGCGTCGATCAATGGACCAAGGTTGACACCATCGCTCAACCCATCGCCCATCTGCAATTGCGCGACCCGTGCCACCAGTTTCTCGACGAATGCATCATGCACGCCGTCCTGCACCAGCAGTCGGTTGGCGCAGACGCAGGTCTGCCCGGCATTGCGATATTTGGAGAGGATGACGCCTTCCACGGCAGCATCCAGGTCCGCATCATCAAACACGATGAAGGGCGCATTGCCGCCAAGTTCCAGACTAAGCCGCGTGACCTGCTGCGCGGCCTGCGCCATCAAGATCTTCCCCACATGGGTCGACCCCGTGAAGCTCAGTTTGCGGATGAGCGGATGGCTGCAGAACAGGGCGCCGATTTTCGATGAGCTCGCGGTGGGTGTGACGCGGAACAAATCCGCCGGTATCCCCGCCTGATGGGCGAGCTTCTCAAGCACCAGAGCCGTCAGTGGCGTCGCGACAGCAGGCTTGACCACGATCGCGCACCCTGCGGCCAGCGCAGGGGCCACCTTGCGGGTGATCATGGCCATCGGGAAGTTCCAGGGCGTGATCGCGGCGCATGTGCCAACCGGCTGGCGGATGGTGAGCGTGCGGCTGTTGGGCGTAAAGCCGGGGATTACTTCGCCGTAAGCGCGCTTGCCCTCCTCGGCGAACCATTCGACATAGGATGCGCCATAGGCCACTTCGCCCTTTGCCTCGCGCAAGGGCTTGCCGCTTTCCAAGGTCATGATCTGCGCGAGATCATCGCTATGCCGCAGGATCAGGCGGTGCCAGCGCCGCAACACATCGGCGCGTTGCTGAGCGGTTTTCACCTGCCAGAGCGCGCGTGCTGCATCGGCCTTGCCGATAATGTCGGATACCGTGTCGGCATCATAGCTCTTCACGCGCGCGATCAACTGATCATTGGCGGGATTATGCACGGCGATGCCGTCGGCATCGCAGAAGCTGTCATTGATCAGCGCAAGAACATAGGATGTCATGAGGGGACCTTCAGTCAATCGGGCGCGCGGTAACCCGGCGCCTACAAATAGATGCCGCGCGAATAGCCGCCGTCGATGGCGATGGATTCGCCGTTGATGGAGCCGCCATGCACGCTCGCGAGGAAAGCAATCGCTTCTCCCACTTCCTGCGGCATCGAGAGGCGGCGCGTGGGAATCTGGTTGACGAAATCAGCTTCGACCTCGCCGGGCGTGACCGCTTTCTCACCTGCCATATCGACGAACAGCTCATCGAGATGCGGGGTACGTGTGAGGCCGGGATGCACCGCATTGACCGTGAGGCCAAAGGGGCCAAGCTGATCCGCAAGCACTTTGGTCAAGTGCGTGACGGCCACATTGCGCAGGCCGCTCAGCGTGTCGCTCGACCGTCCGGTTAGCCCGCCGACATTGACGATCCGGCCAAAACCGCGCGTCTTCATGATCGGCACGACCGCTTGAATGCAGCGCAGATAGCCGCCGACCTTCGTGTCTGTATCGGCGATCAGCGCGTCGACATCGACTTGCTCTATCGAGCCGCCGATGGGATTGCTGCTTGCGGCGGCGTTCACCAGCAGATCGATGCGCCCGAATTGCTCAACGGCGTTGGCAACCATGGCAGCGACGGAGGCCTTGTCCGTCACATCGCAGCTGATTGTTTCGACACGGGTTGAGCCGCCAAGCTTCTCCGCTGCCTTTTGCAAGCCAGCCATGTGTCTGGCGACCAGCACAAGGTCATAGCCTTTGTCGCGCAGCACCTGCGCGATGCCCGGCGCCATGCCGCCACTCGCGCCGGTGATAATTGCAACGGGCCTTCCCGTCATGGCAATTCGGCCTGAATCAGCAGCGGGCCATCATGCGCGAGGCCGCGGGCCAGAGCCGCATCAAACTCGGCAGCCGTTGTCACGCGAACCGCCTCGACACCATAGCCTGCGGCAAGCGCGGTCCAGTCAGCCCGTGGATTGTCGAGCCGGGTCAGTGACGCAATCACCGGGTCTTCCAGTGGCGCATCGACGCGGTTCAACTCGGTCTGGAGAATGCCATAGCGATGATTGGCCGCAATGATGATCGTGACCGGCAGCTTTTCCCGCGCCATCGTCCAGAGCGCCTGCACCGTATAATGCCCGCTGCCATCCGACTGAAGCGACACGACGCGCGCGCCCGGCGCGGCCAGAGCGGCGCCGACTGCGCAAGGCAGGCCCTGCCCGATGGCGCCGCCCGTGTTAGTCATCACGCGATGCTGCCGCGCATGGCCAGCATTGCGCAGCCACGGCCCACCAAGCGTCGAGCCTTCGAGCGAAATGATGGCGTCATCCGGCAGTTGCTGAATGAGGCTTTCCACGATGATGTCTGCCGAGAGCGGCGCATCCGGTGCGTGGGTTGCGGCAGAGCGCGGTGCCTTGGCTGCTGGCGCAGCGGACCCGGCATCGAGCCGAGCGGCCAGCGCCTCAAGCGCCGCAACGCCAGCTTGCGAAGGATCGCTCAGGCAGAGCAAGCGCTCATCCGGCACCAGCTGGCTTGGATAGGCCTCATAGCCAAAATAGCTGATCGGCTTGAGCGCGCCCACAAGAATGACACGCGCTTCGCCCATTTGGCGGATCACATCTTCAGGGAAATAGGCCTGCCGCTCAATCGGCGGCAGATCGCCGCCCAAGGGCACGATTGCGGGGTAAGGCTCCATCAGCACACGGCCACCCACCTTCGCGACGATTGCCGCCGCGGCGCGCTGGCCCGGCTCGTTGAGGGCGTCGCCGCCGAGCAGCAGGATCAGATCCTTCGCGCCAGTGACGAATTCCGCCGCCTTCTCGATATGCGCTGCATCCACGGTGCGCCTTGCTGGCGGCGAGGCAGGCACGACAACGGGATCGACCTGCGCATCCATGATGTCCGTCGGCACGATCAGCGTGGTGGGTCCGCCCGGTGCGCCTGCTGCTGCTTCAAGCACCTGCGCGACATCGGCACCGATCGCCTGTGGGTCGCGCATCCGCACAACGGCGACGGAAACGGGCGAGGCCAGTGATTCAATGTCCGATGTGAGTGGCGCGTCATAAGGCAGGTGCCAGCTGGCATGATCGCCGATGATCGTCACGATGCCCGAGCGCGCCCGGCGAGCATTGTGCAGATTGGCGATGCCATTGCCAAAACCCGGCCCCAGATGCAGCAAAGTGAGCGGCGTCTGGCCGGAGACACGCGCATAGCCATCCGCCGCGCCGGTGCAAACGCCCTCAAAAAGCGCAAGGACGGAGCGGATTTCTGGCACGTCAGCAAGCGCATCGACAAGCGTCAGCTCCGTTGTGCCGGGGTTGGCGAAGCAGATGCGCGCGCCGCCAGCATGCAGCGCCTTTAGCAGCGCAACTGCGCCATTGCCGCTCTTCGTCTCTGCCTGTTCCATTGCGGCTCGTCCTTCGCTCGGCTTCGTCATGCCGGGATCGTTGCGGAGCGAACGCCCGCGAGAAACCCAGCGACAAGGCCATGAAAAATATCGGGTGCATCATCATGCACATAATGGCTGGCCGCAGGCACGGTGGCATGGGTGAAGCGCGGGTTGCGCCGCTCCATCTCCTCTACAGCCTCCAGTTTGCAGAAATCGGAGCGACCGCCGCGGATCACAAAGGCGGGCACGCGGATTGCGTCGACGACCGGCCACAGGTCCACCACGCGCGCAGGATCGGGGTCCATGCGTGTGCGGCTGATGCCCGCAGCATCATAGCGCCACTCAACCCGCCCATTGGTACCATCCCGCAGGCTCTCGGCCACGCGCTGCTCGATCGCTTCCGCGCCGACGGTTGGCCGGGCCGCGTGCCAATAAGCGCGCGCTGCGCTCCAATCCGCAAAATCGCTCGGCAGCGCCTTCATTTCCGCCTTGATGCGCTCGGCCCCGGCACCGCTGATCGATGCACCCGGCGCAATATCCTCGATGATCAGTGCATCGAGCCGCTCAGGATTGCGTGCTGCGTAGACATAAGCGGTGGTTCCGCCCATCGAGTGGCCAAGCAATGTGAAGCGCGCGAGGCCAAGCCGCTCAACCAGCACTTCGAGATCGCTCAGATAGAAATCCGTGTAATAATTGCTGGCCGGGTCCCAATCGCTTTCGCCCCGCCCGCGCTGATCGATAGCGATCAGGCGACGGCTGCTGCCCAGCGCAGCGGCAAGGCCGCGCCAGGTGCCGGAATAGCCCCGCAAGCCGTGCAGCAGAACAAGCGGATCGCCAGCCGGATCACCCCATTCCCGCACGCGCAGACTCAAGCCGTCGCGGGTCTGGATGAAGCCTTCCCGCTCCCCCGGCGCCTTGGGCACCGGAAGAGGAGGATGGCTCGAATAGGATGGCACCGGCTGGCTGACCATGATCAGACCAAACCGTCTTCGCCGCGCACCTGCGAGGCTTCAAGGCCACCAAGCCGCGCATTGAGGCGACCACGGGTGGCGAATGCCCAGCAGACGATCACTTCATCGCGATTAGGCGCATCGTCGAACGAGACGCTCATCGTGTCATAGTGGGAGCGCACATAGAGCGCATCCTTATGGGCGAGCGGAATGTCCAGGATGGTGCCCGGCACGCCGCGCTTGCCTGTGGACGGCACCCAGGACTTGCCACCGCCAACGGCATCACGCACCGGGTTCGCCGCGGGATTGGTGAGCAGCGCATTGCCATGCTCATATTCGCCATCGATGCCAACAAGGATGGCCTTGCCATAGCTTTCAACCGCGCGGCCACCGGACAGCGCATTCAGGCGACGGCCAATCTCGATGCCGATCGCAGGGGATGCTTCGATCCAGGCGCTCAGATCCTCGACATATTCACCAGCATATGGGTTCTGCACGCACGCAGCGATCATATATTTGAACACCGGCTCGCCATCGGCTGCGGCGCCTGTTTCACCACTGCAAATTTCCTCGACCTGGCTGAACCATTTGCGGATTTTGAACGCTTCAAGGCCTTTGGGATTGCTCATTATATTTTTCCTTTCTCAACATGCAGAGCGCGCGGACTCATCGCGCGGCCAGCATCAATTTTTGGATGGGTTGCGGAGTGGCTCAAGCTGGACGGGATCGGCCTGCCCCTCATTGCTGCGCAATTCAGCGATGGCCGCACCGCCTTCCGGCGTTATGCGCTGATGGAAAACCTCCAGCATGTGGCCATCGGGATCATAGAAATAGATGCCGGTGGAAACGCCATGATCCAGCACCTCGGCAATCTTCACGCCCTTATCGAGGAAGAAGGCGTAAATCCGGCGCAAATCATCCGCACTGTCCGTCGCCAGCCGCAGGCCGATATGCTCGAACTCGCGGCCCTTCTCGTCCGGTGTTTCGTTCGGGAACAGCGCGATGTCGTGATCGTGCACGCCAAAGCTCAAGAACACGCCGCCCTTATAGGGTCCATCGCCTGCGCGGGCGCTGATCGACATGTTGAGTATCTCGCAATACCATTGCGCCGATGCCTCGGGATCTTTGACGAACAGGACGATATGCGCAATCGCAGCAACGCGGACGGGCGACAGATTAGCCTGTGACATGCGGCAACTCCATATCCTGCGGGATCGCGTTCACCCAGACCACATCCGTGATCTCGTTGAACTCGCGCCACTCCTTGCTCCAGTGATGGCCGCCATCTTTACTGCGGTAAAGATTGCCGAACTTGGTGCCGGCCAGCATGAAATCAGGGTTCGCCGCGTTGGTGCCGAAGGCCCAAAGGCAGCTATTGGCGGGCGTATCGAGCTGCATTGGCGTCCAGGTCGCGCCAGCATCGCTTGATGCAAATATGGCGGCCTTGGTGCCCGGCGTGCCATCGCCGATGCCCAGAAACAGTTCGCGGTCGCTGCCGGGCTTGCGCTCAATCTTGCGCGAATAGCGCAGGCCCCAGGTGTCGCGCGCATTCATATAGGTCCAGCTCTTGCCGTCATCGGTCGAGCGGAACAGCGACACAACCGTGAGCACCAGAATGACTTTGGGGTCGCCGGGCAAGATCACGATATCATGCACATCCGAATTGCCCGGATGATCCTCCCACTCGGTATCGAGGCGCTGCCAATTATCGCCGCCATCGCGCGAGCGGAAATAGCCGCCCTCCTCCACGCCGACCATGACATCATTGGCATCGTCCGGGTCGACCGCGATGGCCAGCATGCGAGGACGGCTGACACCCGCGCAGCGCTCGGGCATTTCGAGCGGCGTGCGCTCCCAGCTCTTGCCACCGTCACGCGAGCGGAACAGGATCGAGCGCGTTGGCGAACCCGTGCCGGCATAGATCACTTTGGGGTCGCTCTCGCTCGCCACCAGCTTCCACACGGCATAATCATTGAGCGCGCAATCAACCCGATCCCAGCGCGATCCGCTGTCCGCGCTGCGGAACAGGCCGCGCTCGGCACCCGCGAAAATGGCGCGTGGATCGGCAGGGTCGATCAGCAGGCAGCGCACTCGGTCGTCAAACTCCAGGTCTTGCCCAGTGTTGATGCGATACCAGCTCTTGCCATCATCATGACTGCGCATCACTGCCTGGCCATCTGTCGCGACGAGAAGCGTGCGTTCGTTGGTCATTTCCATCTCATCCTTCATTATGTTCTCGCGCCATGTTCTGGCCCGATGCTCTCACACCGCCAATCAGCTCAGATTGATCCAGACGCTCTTGATCTCGCTATAAAGCTCCATCGCCTGCCGACCGTGCTCGCGGCCCCAGCCGGACTGCTTGAAGCCGCCAAAAGGCGTAGAATTATCGACGAGATTGAAGCAGTTGACCCACACGGTGCCGGCGCGCACGGCGCCGGCGAGACGGTGCGCTTGCTTGATGTCATTGGTCCAGATGCCCGCCGACAGGCCGAAATCGCTGTCATTGGCCTGGCGGACGAGATCCTCTGGATCGGTCCATGACAAGGCGCTGAGCACGGGGCCGAAAATCTCCTCACGCACAACGCGCATGGATGATGTGGCGCCAGTCAGAATGGTCGGCTCGAAGAAGAAGCCCTTATCCTGCGCAACCGGGCGCTTACCGCCGGTCACGACTTGCGCGCCTTCTGCCTTGCCGATCTCGACATAGCTGCTCACGCGATCCCACTGCTCCTGCGACACAAGCGGGCCAAAGGTCGTCTGCGCATCCAAGCCGTTGCCGATTTTGAGCGCTGCGGCATGAGCGGCGACCATCTCAAGCAGGCGATCATGGATCGATGCATGGGCGTAAAGGCGCGAGCCAGCCGTGCAGGTCTGCCCTTGATTGAAGAAGATACCGGCGGCGATTGCAGCGCTTGCAGCCTCAAGATCGGCATCGGGCAGAACGATCTGCGGTGACTTGCCGCCCAGCTCCAGGCTGACCTTCTTGAGATTGACGGTCGAGCCGCGCACGATGAGCTTGCCGACTTCCGTCGAGCCGGTGAACGCCACCTTGTCCACATCGGGATGATCGACAAGCGCTGCGCCCGCATCGCCGAAGCCCGGCACGACGTTGAGCACACCGGCAGGGAAACCAGCTTCAAGCGCCAACTCGCCCAGCCGCAGCGCGGTCAGCGGCGTTTGCTCGGCGGGCTTGAGAATGACGGCGCAACCGGCAGCGAGCGCGGGCGCGACCTTCCAGGCCGCCATCGACAGCGGGTAATTCCAGGGTACGATCAGTCCGGCGACGCCCACGGGCTCGCGCGTGGTGTAATTGAGGATTTGAGCGCCGCTGCGGGGCGATACCGGCAATGTCTCGCCACCGAACTTGGTTGGCCAGCCAGCGAAATAGCGGAAGGTGCGGATGGCGCCCTCCACCTCGACCCAGCGCGTCATGCTGGCAGGCTTGCCGTTGTCCATGCACTCAAGCACGGCCAGCTCATCGGCATTCTTCTCGATGAGGTCCGCCAGCTTGAGCAGCAGATTCTGGCGATCGATGGCGCTCATGCGGCGCCACGCAGGATTGTCGAATGCACGGCGCGCGGCGCTCACGGCCAGAGCGATGTCTTCCACACCGCCCTGAGCGACCTGCGCAATCTCCTCCCCCGTCGCCGGGTTGATCGTCGCAAAGGTGAGGCCCGAAACGGCGGCGACCTGCTTACCATCAATGATCAGCCCACGCGGCGATACCGCCAGATCCGATCCGATCTTCTGTGCGGTGGCGTAAACATCAAGGGCCATGGTCATCATCTCCTTACGCCCGCCCAGAGGCAAGGGCGGCGTCATGAGTCACTCCTAACTCAGCTTCATATTTCGAACAATAGAAAGTTTAAGTCAATCTATGTTGCGTTTACGAGACAATCGCGGCATGACGATGTTGAGCGTGGATGGTCAAGGGATGAGATTGTGGAAGCAATGACGCTTGTGTCGGCAATCAGGGGTGCGCGCTTGAGCGGTACGCGCTGCGCGCCCGCCGACGCTATGATCGATCTGACCCAAGCCTATGCCATTCAGGCCTCGATATTTGCAGATGATGCTCAGCCAATCGCTGGCTGGAAGATCGGCCTGACGGGCGACGCGCCGCGCGTTGCAATGCGTGCCGATGCGCCCGCAGCGGGTCGGCTCAAACAGGCTGATATCCTCATTTCGCCAGCCGCCGCGCCCATCAGCGCAGGCGATCATTATGTCGAGGCGGAACTGGTCGTGCGCTTTGGCGCTGCGCTGCCAGCGAGCGAGGCCCCTTTCACGACTGACCAGGTTGCGGCCGCAATCGACGCTGTGCATGTCGGCATCGAACTGGTGACATCGCGCTTTGCGCCGGACGATCTGTCGCTTGGCCTGCTGATCGCAGACAATTGCATGGCCGACCGGCTCGTGATCGGCGACAAGATTGCCGATGGCTGGGACGCGCAATTCGCTGACATGGTGATGACGCTCAACGGCCCCGGCGATGACCGCCGCGACGGCACGACGGCTGCCGTGATGGGCGATCCCCTGCGGGCGATAACCTGGCTCGCAAACTGGCTGGCGGACAATGATATGCCGCTGCAAACGGGACAATGGGTGAGCAGCGGCACATGCACGGGCGTGAAGCCCGTCGCCGTCGGAGACCGAGTTCGCGCCGACCTAGCGGGACTGGGTAGCGCGACTGTCGAATTTACATCAGAATCGTGAACGGAGACTGAGATGAGCATCGAACTGGGCTTGAAGGACAAAATCGCCATCGTCACTGGCGGCGGCGTCGGCATCGGCAAGGAAACGGCGCGCAAGTTGGCGCTTGAGGGCGTGAAGGTGGTGATCGCCGCGCGTACGATGTCGAAGCTGGAGGCTGCTGCGAAGGAGATCGTGGACGCTACCGGCGGCGTGGTGGTGCCGGTTGCGGTGGACACGACCAGCATGGCATCCGTGCAGGCGCTCGTGGACCGCACGGTCGAGCTGTTCGGCGGCGTGCATATTCTCGTCAATTGCGCCGCTGCCCCGGGCGGGCTGGTGCGCAACGCGATCGAGGATGCCGATGAGGACGCGCTGATGCTCGATCTCAACACCAAATTGTTCGGCTATTTCCGCACCAGCAAAGCCTGTGTGCCGCACATGCGCAAGGCAGGCTGGGGCCGGATCGTGAATGTGGGCGGGCTGACCGCACGCTGCACCGAAGCCTTGAGCGGGATGCGCAACACGGCGCTGGTGCATTTCACCAAGACGCTCTCGGACGAAGTGGGCCGCGATGGCATCACCGTGAACATCATCCACCCCGGCGTGACACGCACCGAACATATCGAGGAATGGTTCGCGCAGATGGCGGCTGATGAAGGCACCACCTTCGAGGCGATTGTCGAGCGCGAGGCCGGAGCGCCCGCGGCGCTGCGCCGGATGCTGGAGCCCTCCGAAGTGGCAGACCCGATCGTGATGCTGGCGTCACAGGCCGGTAGCGGGATTACGGGCGAATCCATCGCGGTCGATGGCGGGTTGTCGCGGGCCGTGTTCCTGTAAAACCGACTTCAGGCGGGGTTGAGGGATCCTCCTCCCCGCCAGCAGATCAAAGACAATCAGCGCAGCCTCCCATCCGGATGCTGCGCTGATTTTTGTTTGTCGGGTATTGGCTGAAGCTGTCAGGCCCTCAGCATCGCGCTGTTGCGGCGGGCGGCCCGGTGCGGTGGATGGCGAAAATGATGACGCCAAGGCTGAGCATCAAAATCCCGCAGCTCGACCAGATCGCCAGGCTGAAATCGCCGCCGCGCAAGGTTGCACCGGCCGCAGCGGGGCCAAGCCCGGTGCCGAAGGTCTGGATCGCCCCCATTGCACAGACGACGCGGCCGCAGCGGTCCGCCTCCGAGCAAATGCCCGAAAGGAGTGGCTGTGCGAAGTTCCAGCCGAACAGCAGCATCACCGCCGCTGCCACAAAGCCGATGGCAGGCACGGTGCCGAGCAGGAGCTGGAAACTCACAACGGAGATCACGCCGCTGGCGAGCAAAGGCCAGGACCGGCCCCAGCGCATGGGCACCAACCCGGCGCACCCGGCGCCCAGCACGCCAGCCAATGTGCCAAGCGACAGGCCATTGGCAATCACATCCGGGCTGAGTCCGCTCGTCATGCCGATCCGCTCGATATAGCTCCACATCGCGCCGGTGGCGAAGAAGTATAGGAACACGGCGAGCAGGCAGTAGAAGGCGAGCGCCCGGTTGATCCGCACGCCGATCGAGAAAAGATCGTCTTCCGATTTGCTGCCGTCTGGGAACCCCCACAGGCTGATGCCCGCAATGACCGTCAGCCCTGCATTCAGGAAGAAGAGATCGCGCGGGCCGACACTCTCGATCAAAGTGGGAATGGTGAACAGCAATAAGGTGCTGAACAGCGCCCCCGCCACCAGATAGATTGCAAAAGCGCGATCGGGATTGCGCGCCCGGCCCAGCGCGGCGAACGAGAAGCCGATCGCAATGCCCTCGCCTATGCCCGCCACCACGCGCGCCGCTGCGATGCCCGCGTAACTGGACGCCAGCCCCGTGCCGATATTGCCGAGCACGATAAGGCCAAGGCCAACGCCCACGGCCACACGCCAATTGCATCGCGTCAAAAGGAAGGCGCTGACACTGATGGCCACCGCCATCGCATTGATGTCCCATGCGGCGATGTAGCCCAGCTGGGTATCATCCAGCGCCGCATGGGCAGCAATAATCGCCAGGAAGCCCGGCGTGATGAAGATAATCAGAGCACCGACAATGCCGATGACCACCGCGCCGATGAGGCCCGCCGGTTTCAATCGAGGGGCGTGGGTGGCGAGGTGCGCCAACCCATCAACCGGCGATGTTAGTTCCATGATTGCCCCACTCCTGATGATCGCCGGTGCTTCTGATTATTTTTACCGGGGATCAGCCCAGGACGTCGCCGACTGCCAGCGCGAACTTGTCGACCAGCTCTTCTGCTTCCGCGCGGTTGAGGATGAGTGGCGGGGCGAACACGAGCGTATCGCCCAACGCGCGCGTGATGAGCCCGCGCTTGGCGGCGGCCTTGAGCACTTCGCGCCCGGTGCGGTTGGCAGGTGGCAGCACCTCCTTGGTCGCGCGATCCTTCACCAGCTCGATGCCGACCATCAGCCCCTGCCCGCGAATATCGCCAACATGCGCGTGCTGGCCAAGCCGCTCGCGCAGGCCCTGCATCAGATGCGGGCCAACATCGGCGACATTCTTCACAATCTCCAGCTCGTCGATCAGCCTGAGCGCGGCCAGCGCGGCGGCCGCACCCACCGGATGCGCGGAATAGGTGTAGCCATGACCGAACACGCCGGTCTTGGCGGCGTCACGCTCGATCACGTCCCAGATCTTGGGCGAGATGAAGCAGGCTGACATGGGGAAGTAGCCGCTGGTCACGCCCTTTGCCGCCGTGATGAGATCCGGCTCATAGCCATAGGTCTGGCTGCCCCAATAGGTGCCAAGGCGACCGAAGCCCGACACGACCTCGTCAGCCACCAGCAAAATATCATGCTTCTTCAGGATCGGGCCGATCTCGTCGAAATAACCTTCTGGTGGCGGAATGAGGCCGCCTGCACCCATCACGGCTTCGGCAAAGAAGGCCGCAATCGTGTCGCCGCCTTCGCGCTCGATCACCTCTTCCAACTCACGGGCGAGCTGCTTGGAGAAGTCGCGCTCGCTCATGCCATCGGGCGCCTCGCGATAATAATATGGGGCGCTCACGTGAAGGATCGGCCCCTTGGGCAGATCGAACAGATTATGCATGCCGGGCAGGCCGGTGAGGCTGGCGGTCGCCACGCCAGAGCCATGATAGGCGTTCCAGCGCGCAATCACCTTCTTCTTCTCGGGGCGACCCATGAGGTTGTTGTAGAGCCAGATCAGCTTGAGCTGCGTCTCATTGGCATCGCTGCCCGACGCGCCGAAGAACACGCGCGACATGGGGACAGGCGCGCGCTTGAGCAGCGCGTCGGCGCACTCGGCCACCACGTCGGTCGTCATGCCATTGAACGTATGGAAGAAGGAGAGCCGCTCGCTCTGCTGGGCAATTGCGTCGACAATTTCGCGCCGACCATAGCCCAGATTGACGCACCACAGGCCCGCCATGCCATCCAGATATTCCTGACCATTAACGTCACGAACGCGAACGCCCTTGCCCTCGACCATGATCGTGGGGCCTTCTTTCGCCAGATCGGCAATCGAGGTGAAGGGATGGAATTGGGACTGCTGGTCCATCCGGGCAAGGTCAGCGGCATTGGTCGTCATCTGGCTCTCCTGTGCAACGGATGATTGGGGCATCCGGCGAATAACAAGCACCGCAGCCAGATCAGGTCCGGTAGCGATGCTAAAGCAACAGTTACCTTATTTGAGCCTGTATGGTTGTCAATAGTAAACAATAGCGTCTCGTCTCTTGCGGATGAGCGAGCCCTCAGCGATCCAGATTCATTGACAGCGAGCGAAACAAACGGGATGGAAAGTCATGGAAGACAAACCCGAAATCAACAATGTCATCGCCATGATGTCGTTCGCCGCAGTCGTCAGCACCGGCGGATTTTCATCGGCAGCCAATGCCTTGGGCTATTCAAAGGCGGCGGTCAGCCGTCAGATCGCGCGGCTGGAGGCAAGCCTTGGCGTCAAGCTGCTCGACCGCACGACCCGCGCCGTTTCCCTCACCCCCGCAGGCCGGGAAATGTATGGCCGTTGCGCGCGCATTGTCGACGAGGTGAATGAGGCAAACACCATCGTCACCAGCATGACCTCCCACCCCCGTGGCGAGCTCAAGGTCAACGCCCCCGTCGTTTCCTCGCTGTTCGACCTGACGAAGATCATCCCGAGCTTCCTGCAGGCTTATCCGGATGTGCGCCTGTTCGTGAACCTGTCCGATAGCCGGGCCGACCTGCTCAAGGGGCGGTTCGATGTCGCCTTCTGGATGGGCGAGCCTTATGATACCAACCTCGATGTCGTGCGCCTGCGCGATTATCCGATGGTGCTGGTCGGCTCGCAAACCTATCTTGCCAAGCGCGGCCATCCCTCGATCGCCAGCGACCTGAAGGATCATACCTGCATCATGGAAACGCACTTGTCCCGCATGGGCGAGTGGAAGCTGTCTGCCGATGTGACCGTGGCCGTCAACCGTGGCCCGCTCACCTCCAACTCGGTCCGAATGGCGCGTGAAGCGACGCTAGAGGGCCTCGGCATCAGCTACCTTCCCTCCTTCCTCGTCGAGGATGATGTTGCAGCGGGGCGACTGGAGATATTGCTCCCCGACCTCGTAACCGAGGAAATCCCGCTCTATCTCATGTTCCCGAAAGGCAATTACACGCTCGCCAAAGTGCGTGCCTTTGTCGATTTCTTCACGAAGGAAATCCGGGGCGAGACGGTGCCGGTCGGCAACAAAGGCATTGGCCTCGCCGCTGTTGGCTGATTGAAGGCCAGCCGCCCAGCACCCACCATCAGATATCGAAGCAATCGTTCGGCGCGCCAAAGGCCATTGCGCCGAAATTGCGCGCATAAGGGAATGGGTTGTTGGCGACATGCGCGCGGGCGCAGTGAATGTCGAGGAAGGCGCGTTGGATCACATTTCCGCGATAGATCGCCTTGCCGCCGCTGAACTGCATGAGCAGATCGACCGCCGTCACGCAGCGGCTGACCATTGAGGTTGTGGAGAGACCGAGCTCAGCCCGCCGTTCGACCGGCCAATCGCCGCTTTCCGCGCGCTCGGACATTTCTTTAAGGTCGCGGGCCAGGCGCATCTCCAGATCGTCAAGCGTCAGCGCGACCTCCGCTACCGCCTGCTGGATCATACTGTCATTGGCGAGCTTGAGGCCGGTATAGGTCGCCCGCTTGTCCCGCATCGTCGATTGGAAGGTTTCCAGCGCCCGCTTGAGCGCTCCCAGCGATGTGGTGGAAACGGTGCGGTTGAACAATTGCGCAAAGGGAATCCGGTAGAGACTGGAATCATGCACCGCCTGACCGGGACAATTCATCTCGAACATATCCATCTCGCGAAGGATGCGGTGGTCTGGAACGAAGACGTCCTCAACCACGATATCATTGCTGCCGGTCGCGCAAAGACCCATCACATCCCATGTGTCGATGATCTTATAATCCGCGCGTGGCACAAGGAAATTGCATGGGTCCGCAGGGGTGCCGTCGCCGGATGGGATATGCACGCCCAGGATCACCCAGTCGCAATGCGCCGATCCGCTGGAGAATGCCCAGCGACCGCTCAGCCGATACCCACCATCAACCCGCACGACCTTACCACCCGGCATATAGGATGAGCTGATCCGCACATCGCTATCCGTGGCCCATACATCTTCCGCAGCGCGAGGATCGAACAGGGCAAGCTGCCAATTATGCACGGCTACGACGCCGTAAACCCAGGCGCTGCTCATGCAGCCTTCCGCCAAGGTACGCGCAATCTCGCAATAGACGTCTGGCGTCATCTCGTAGCCGCCAAATCGGCGGGGCTGTAAAACCCTGAAGAATCCAGAGTCGGTAAAGGCCTGAATGGTTTCTGTCGGCACCTGTCGCGCAGCCGCCACATCCGCTTCGCGCTCCCGTAGAACGGGGATGAGTTGCTGGGCGCGTTCGATTAACTCTTCAGCTGTTGGCCGTGCGATTGTGGGTACAGCTTCACCTTGAGCCGTGATCAACATCGAAACCTCCCGCCGCCCACAATCGGGCATTTCGCGAAGCCTATATCAATCGCCCAATGGTGACAATATGCATAATATGTCATCACTGTTGCACATATAGAACAATTAAGAGCGCCGTGATGTTCCAATATAATATATGTATTACAAGAGTTTAAAAAATCCCTTGCAGGCGAAGATCCAAAAGTTTTCGCATTTTTATGTCATTAGCCTGCAATGCATTTCTATGTTGTCATATCGTAACAATAGTCATATTATCCCCGTTATCGTTTGGATAACGAAGCCGGTCAAATCGGCCGATCCTAACGTCGCAGGCAGGAATGAGGCGGGAGATTCTCGCGATCGTTCAGACAAGGGGAGACTGGGAAATGGTTCGGCCACTTCGTTCAAACGCCGCTTTGGTGGCAATTTTGTTGACGGGCACGACGCTCGCCGCTGGCCCAGCCTGGGCGCAGGAGGCAGGCACAACCGCGTCTGTTGAAGAGCAGACCGGCGCAATGGGCGAGATCATCGTCACCGCCACAAAGCGCGGCGAGAGCCTGCAGAAGGTTCCAGTTTCGGTCAGCGCATTTTCGGGCGAGCAGATCGAGCGCCTCGGCATTCGCGATACGACGCAGATCACGCAGCAGATCCCAGCGCTTCATTTCAATGCATGGTCGCCCAACCTGACCATCTTCAGCTTGCGCGGCATCTCGCAGAATAATTTCACGGACAATCTTGAGGCGCCCGTCGCTGTCTATCAGGACAATGCCTATGTCGCGTCCATGAACGCGCTTTCGGGCCAGTTGTTCGATGTGAAACGCGTCGAAGTGCTGCGTGGCCCGCAAGGGACGCTGTTCGGTCGCAACGCCACGGGCGGCCTCATCCACTATCTGAGCAATGATGCGAGCAGCAACGAGCTCACCGGCTATGTTCAGGGCGATTATGGCCGTTACGAGACACGCTCGCTGGAAGGCGCGATCGGCGGCGCAATCGCGCCGGGCCTGCGCATCCGCGCGGCAGGGCGGATCGAGAAGGGCGATGGTTATATCAAATCACGTGATACTGTTCTGACGGATGGCACCGTTCTGCCCGGCAGCGGACAGGATCTTGGCGGCCGCAATGGTTGGGCCGCGCGGGTCAACCTGCAATATGATGTCACGCCGGACGCCACGATCAGCCTCTGGTACAAACATACCGAAGATAATGACGTCGCCACCGGCGGCTATGTGTTCGAGAATTGCGACTTTGAAGACAATGGCTATTGCCATGTCAACGCTGCTGGCCTGAGCGACGGCACGGGCGGCGTGGTCAACGGTCTTACCGGCGAAAAAGCATCGCCGTGGGAGCATTTTGGGGAGCGCCCGGGCAATCTGAACCGGGAGGTCAACAGCTATCAGGGTGAGCTGAACTGGGCGCTTTCCGATGGTCTCGCGCTCACCGCCATCACCAATTATCTGACGCTCGACAAGGTGTATCAGGAGGATGGTGACGCGACGGCGCTGACCACGGTCAATGTCGATACAGGCATCAATTTCCACCAATTCTCTCAGGAAATCCGCCTCTCCGGCGAGACCCCAGGCCTCAAATGGCAAGTGGGCGGCTATTATCTGAACATGCTTTATAACGGGCATCACGCCGTGACCGGCGCGCCGGTGATCGATCTGGCAATCGCGGGCAATGGCGCGTTCAATTTGCCGACGGTCGACCAGCCCTATCGCGTCCGCTCGCGCAACTGGTCGCTCTTCGCCCAAGGCGATGTGACCCTGACCGATCAGCTGACATTGACCGTTGGCGGGCGCTACTCTGTGGATCACAAGTCGATCGACTATGCCTCGGTACTCATCGATCCCGCGATCAACCCCAATCCGGTTACGCTGATTACAGGTGAATCGCTCGCAGCCTCCATTCCTGGCGTCAATCGTGACGTGTACAAGGATTGGGCGGCCCGCGTTTCACTTAACTATCAAGCGACTCCGGATACGCTGCTGTTCGCAGCATGGAACCGCGGCATCAAGGGTGGCAACTGGTCCCTTTCGTCCAACATCCGGCCACAGGATTTCAAGCATCGTCCAGAGACGCTCAACAGCCTCGAAGCGGGCTTCAAAACCTCACTCCTCGGGCGCACGCTGCGCCTGAACGGCACTGTGTTCCATTACATGTATGATGATTATCAGGCCTTCTCGCTGGGTGGCGGCGTGCCGCACATCTATAATAGCGATGCAAGGTCGACCGGCGCTGAGCTGGAGGCCTTCTGGTCACCCTCCCCGCGCTTCGACGCCGTCTTTGGCGCGACCTGGCAGACATCGAAGGTGGATAGCGTTCCGGCGACGGACGTGCAGACCGGACCTGAATTCTTCCCAGGCGCGCCAAACACGCAATATTGCTCCAATCAGGGCGGCTTCTTCCTGTGCGACTTCCCGCAAAAGACCATTGAGGGCGCCGAATTCCCCAATGCCCCGCGCTTCAGCTTCAACTATCTGCTGCGCTACAATATGGACATTGGCGGCGGCAACCTCGCCGCCCAGGTCGATGGCGTCTGGTATGATGACCAATATCTGGAAGTGACCAACGGGCCGTCGTCCCTGCAAAAAGCCTATAATGTGACGAATGCATCCCTGACCTATGAGCACAGTGGAACCGGCATTTCGCTCACCGGCTGGGTGAAGAACATCTTCGAACAAGAGTACCGCGCCTACGCATTGAACCTGGGCATATTGGGCACGACGTCAATGTACGCGCCACCGACGACGTACGGCGCAACCTTGCGCGTTCCATTCGGGAAATAAGCGCGCGTCCAATCGTGGTTTGGCCTCATCAGGGGCATCCTAAAAGCAAATGCGCGTCAGATAGCATCTGG
This sequence comes from uncultured Sphingobium sp., assembly GCA_946479185.1. The sequence continues at coordinate 352 of CAMLFF010000021.1, read as the reverse complement.
CGCGCATTTGTTGCGGAACGCGGCCATATCGCGTTGCACACGCCCTGCCTTGGTCGCGTAGCGAAAGCTCGTCCCAAAAGTGCTGCGTAGGCGATTGGCCGCCCCCTACTGTCCGCGAACCTCCATCTTTCGCAGCACGTCCACACGTTCCGGGCAGTCAAGTCCGGGATAGGCCGGCCTCAAAGACTCGGAGAGGACATATCGAGCGTCCATCGCATTGTCTCGAACGTCTTCGCCGCGCAGCTCTGCAGCATCAGACGCTCATACCATCCCTCGCCAATCGCCTTGAAAGTCTCGGCGACCTTCGCTTCCCGGATTCGCGCCTCTCTCTTCCATCGCGCCGACACCGTCA
>CAMLFF010000020.1 GCA_946479185.1 uncultured Sphingobium sp. | reverse complement strand
TCCCGGCGCAGTGACGAAGACTGCGCCGGTTTATTGGCTGTCGCTCGGTTACGCCTCGAAGGTCGTCGTGCCTTTGTGCGGGAAAATGGCACGCGGGATGCGCACGTGGATGCCCTGTGTGCCATCGACCACTTGAGTAACGCCGAAATCAGCAGCAACGCTCATGAGTGAGTAAGCGTCATTCGCTGAGAGACCTTGATGCTCGGTCAGCAAGTGCAGCATATCGAGCGCGGCATTCTTCTGGGCCTGGTTCAAATCTTCGTGGAAGCCGTGGACGATCCAGCAGTCTGGCGTTTCGAGCAACGGTGAGGGGAAAGAGAAGTCCTTGCGCAGGACGATCTGGAACAACACGTTCAGCGAAGCCTCGATTGCAGTGCCACTAATCTCACCATCACCTTGGCTGATGTGCGGATCGCCGATCGAGAAGAGGCCGCCCGGAACCTGCACCGGATAGTAGAGTGTTGAGCCCGCACCGATCCGCCAATTGTCGATATTACCCCCATGCAGGCCCGGCGGGATGGTGCTGACCCGCTCGTTCACGGCTGGTGCGACACCGGCAGTACCAAGATGCGGGCGAACCGGCACCCGAACGCCGTTCAGCGCTTGTTGACGATCGCACTCAGGACAGCGCGTCACAGTCCCGGGCGTAAGATACTTGCCCTTAAAGTCATAGGCATAGCTCGCAATTGCAGTGTTGGTATCGGAGTCCAACTCGTAGATCGTTACCCGTTCCTTTTCGCCGAACTCTTTATAAAGGTGGCCCCAATTGGCCGCCAGATTTGAGCCGTGGCGAAAGCGCGGCTGCATCGTCAGATAACGCACTTCAAGGATGTCACCCGGCTCCGCGCCCTCCACATGAATGGGGCCCGTCATGATGTGCACACCCGGCGTCCGGTCGGATTCAGGCGTCTCGTTGAAGATGCGCCAGATCTTTTCATCCATGAGCAGATCCGGGTCATCGCCCGCATGATGGGTGACGGCTTCTGCCTGGATCAGATCGCCAGATCTCACTCGCAACGCGGGAGCGATGCCGGGATCGAAATAGCCCCAGTGCGTCGTCTCCGGCAGCGCCTGCAAATAATGCAGTGCCCCGGGCACGATGGTGGGGCGTACTTCGCCGGCCTTGGAGATGAGTGCCATGAGTCTTCCTTGCACGTGTTGAAAATCAGGCCGCGGAGAGCCTGATGGTGGTCATGTCGATCGAGCTGTATTGGATGAAGTCACAGATAAATTGCGCCTCGTCGCCGGGTCGCCGGGCGCCCAGGACGTAAAGCAGCGGCAGGAAATGCTCGGTGCTCGGGAGCGACTGATGCATGTCTTGGCCGAAACCCTCAAAGCCGATGATCGGCTCGGGATCATCGTCTTGAATGGCTTGGCGTATTGTCGCGCCGAAACGCTGCGCATAATCACGTGGAGGGGCATCGTCGGTGCGGATGACGTCGCGCAGATTGTGGACGATATTGCCGGACCCGATGATCAGCACACCCTCGTCGCGCAACGGTGCCAGCGCACGACCCAGCTCAAAATGCTCACGTGCAGAGAGATTGGCGTCGATGCTCATCTGCACAACGGGAATGTCAGCCCGGGGAAATATCTTCATCAGCACGGTCCAGCTACCGTGATCCAATCCCCAAGTGTCCGTTTGATGAACCAGGCGTGGGGAGAGCAGCCCTTCAATCCTGCAGCGCAACGCTGGGTCGCCAACCGCTGGATATTGGATTTCGTGCATCGCGCGAGGAAACCCGCCAAAGTCGTGGATCGTCGGCGGATTGGCTTGGGCCGTCAGCCCAATGCCACGCGTCAGCCAATGCGCAGAGATCATCAGAATAGCGCGGGGGCGGGAAATATCGGAGATGAGCTGACGCCACGCCTGCGTGATTTCATTTTCCCACATGGCGATCATGGGCGTGCCATGTCCGAAGAATAGCGTAGGCAACCGATCCATCTACTCGCACTCTGCTCCCTGGCCCGATGCCGCACCTCGGCTTTAGTGCAGACCCGGCGTCATGCGATTGGGATGAAACACCTTTTTCCTTGTCCGTCCGCGCCAAACCTTATCGGTGCGCATTCGCTCATTCGTGGGAAATACCCTTTCTCAAGCGAGCCCCACGCAATCCCCTCAATCCTTGACCACCGGCGCATCTGGCCCCCGGCTGCTTGACGCCCTGCGCTCACGTCGCAAGGTGGCGCGACAATGATGAGGTGCGAACTTTGCAGGATGTGATCGAGACACGGGTGATCCGCGCGCAGACGATTGCGCATGACGTCAAGCTGATCGAGCTTGTGCCGACCGACGGCGGTGCGCTTCCCATGTTCTCGGCGGGTGCGCACATCGACGTCCACATGCAAGGCCCAGCTCCCTTGCACGATCTGACACGGCAATACTCACTGCTCAACTCGCCGTCTCAAAGTGATCGCTATCTGATCGCCGTTGCCCGCGAGCCGAACGGACGAGGTGGATCCGCCTATCTCCATGATGCGCTAACAGTAGGCGATACGTTGCGGATCAGCGCGCCACGCTGCCACTTCCCTCTGAAAGAGGACGCGCCTTACAGCGTGCTCGTGGCGGGAGGCATCGGTGTGACGCCGATTTGGTGCATGGCCCAGCGGCTGTCCGAAATCGGGGCTCCCTTTGAAATACATTATGCGGCACGCACGCGCGGCCACGCCGCATTGCTGAATGAGATGACTGCGCGTGCGCCTGAGGCGCTAAAAACCTATTTCAATCTCGAGGGCGATCCACTCATGGACTTGCCGACCATCGTCGCGAATGCGCCATCAGGAAGCCATTTCTATTGCTGCGGCCCCATTCCGCTGATCGAGGCATATCGTGCAGCATGCACGACGCTGCCACCCGAACGCGTTCACTTCGAGCAATTTTCTGCCGCAGCACCAGTCGCCAACGAAGGCGGCTATACCGTCGAACTGGCGAAGTCCGGTAAAGCGATTGCTGTCGCGGCAGGCGAAACGATCCTTGATGCGCTGGCGCGGGAAGGCATCGCAATGTCATACTCATGCCGTGAGGGCGTTTGCGGCTCGTGCGAAACTGCGGTGCTTGCTGGCACGCCGGACCATCGCGATGCAATCCTGACCGACGCCGAGCGGGCCGAGGGCCGCACGATGATGATCTGCTGCTCGGGATCGCTCGGTGCCAAGCTGGTCCTGGATCTCTGAAAACCTGACCAGGTTCACGCTACATTTGCGGCAGCGCTGCAACATTAATGACGAAATCCTCATCGATGTCGCCAAGCACGACCATGCTCATCTGAAAGCCCTCAAGGCGTCAGAGAGCGCCGCTCTTCGCCAAACATGTCCTTACGAACGATGGCATGCACGCCCCAATTACCATCGGCGACCTGCGTTATGCCGAAATCGACGCCGACCGATATCAGCGAGATTGCTTCATCCTCGCTGAGGTCAAATGTCCCCATCAAAAAGCGCCGAACCTTGCGAAAAGCATCACGCATGGCATGGTCGATAGACGACTTGCGATAAATGTCGCTTTGCGCATTGCGCCCCAACTCTTCCAGATAATTGGGATGACTAAACCCGGAGATCACCCACTCATCCGCCGTTTCGATCAACGGAAAATTGAGATTGCCCAACGCATTTCCCTGAAGCTGAGAGCGCTTGTGGAGGATGATCTGGAAGCGCCCGGTTAGCGAGCATTCGATTGCCGTGCCACAAGCCTCCCCATCTCCCTGACAAGCGTGCGGATCGCCCACCGAAAGCAGCGCGCCGGGCACCGCTACCGGCAAATAAACGGTAGAGCCCGCGCCCAGCCGCCAGTTGTCGAGGTTTCCGCCGAATGACGAGGGAGGCACGGAATCCACAAGGCCACCATGATTAGGCGCAAGCCCCATCACGCCAAAATGGGGCCGCACCGGAATCTCAATATCCTTGAGGATGCCGAATTTCTTTTCGATCGTGGAATGATCTACAGGAACGCCGGGGTAATCGATCCTTGAATGGACGATGCCATAAGGGTCAGTCTGCGGCGTCCAGCGATAACTATAGACGGCGCGGGCCTTTTGACCGCCAGTCTGGCGATCGAGTTCGTAGATAGTGATCACCTCTCGCTCGCGCGGCTCGGTCAATATATGCTTGTAGTGGAAGCCCCAGAAGGCCGCGGCGTTGCTCCCGAATGCGCTACCCTCATAATCTGGGTGGCAGCTTGGTCTGGGGTCGGCCGAGAGAATACGCACTTCCAGAATATCGCCGGGACGCGCACCGGCCACCGCTACTGGTCCCGTGCAGATGTGCACGCCGAAACCCTCGCCGGCACCCCGCCCGCAAGCTGAAGCATCCATTGGCCCTGCACCTCGCCGATCGACGGCTTTGTGCTCAGCAGTCCAGTGAAAAACGTCTTCAGCGCCCGCGTCGCCCGAAATCATCCGGTCGTAATCGTCGTAGGCGTGATGGGTAAGCGTTTCAATCGTCACGAAATCGCCTGATCGGACGTAGAGAGCAGGCTTGAGGAAGCGACTGAAAAAGCCCCAATGGACGGTCTGCGCGGACACCGGCAAAAGATGCTCGGTCGGTGGCGTATCGCCCATCGCTGCGAAGCGTCGCTCGACCTCTTCGATATCGTTGACCAGACCGTCATCGGCAACAACGCTTTCAAACTTGGCGGGCTTTCCACGCAACATCGCGCGACCCGATGGCTCCTCACGCACGTGAAGATGCGGAGCCTTGCGATACTCCCGCGGAGAAACCCCAAACTCATCGCGAAATGCGCGGCTAAAGTAGGCTGGGTCCGTAAAGCCCCAACGATAGCATATCTCGGAGATCGAAAGCTGATCGCAGAGCGGCGAAGCAAGATCCTCGCGGCAATGCTCCAGTCGGCGCGACCGCACATAGGTGCTGAACGTCTTGTCGAAGGCCTCGAACAATTTCTGAACGTTGCGGACCGACATGCCATGATCTTGCGCAATGTCAGCAAGCCCGAGTTCCGGCTCCACCAGACGCCGCTCGATCGTCTGCGAGATGCGATGCAACAGACTCGCACGTCGACCGCTGATCCCGCCGAGCATCGTCACGTCGCCGTCGTTCAGGAGATTGGCGGCGATGAATTCTGCCAGCACCGTTTCGATTGTTTGGAACTGTGAGGGTTCAACGGCCCCCAGTCGGGACGATAACGAGATAAGCATGTCGTTAAACATCGCGGCAAGTGGCGTATCGCCCGATATGAGCTGGGGCTGCTCAGGAATTGGTGCGAGCAGACGGGGTGCGAGAAGGCTGCGGGGAACGCGCAGGATAAACGCGCGGACGTCGTCGTCGAACGCGAAATTGAGCGCTTTTTTGGGGCCTCCGAACAAAAAGTCACCGGAGATGACAGCAGTGGGTTCGCCCCCGGCAACGGCGCAGGTGCCTTTCCCCTCGATGATCAGGACGATGAGTGCCGTGTCTCCCGACACTTTCGGGATGGTGAAGCTCTGCGCCCGCGATGAAAGGTAAACATATTCAGTTTCGCCAGGACTGGTAATGGCCGCGACGATGCCAAAGAATTGCGTGCCGGGAGTGACCGCAACACCCTCGATGGCAACACTGCTCAAGGCTTGCTGCCAACCGAATTCCCTATCCTGCGGAAGGAAGGCCGCTGTCGAGAAGTTCCAGAACTCCATATTCACCTAACATATCCGACGCGGCCCACCTTAGGCCAGCATGGGGTTCAGACTGTAACCGATATTTCATCGCCCTGCTTCGATAGCGTGGATCGCGCCACAAAGCGGGCCGCAAGGCCTGCCTTGATTGCGGACGCGGAAAGCTTGGCCCCCTGAAGGAAAAACAGCAATGCGATACCCGCATCGATCACTGCTTGCGCCACGACCGCGCCATTGCCGCGCACGGGCAACAGGCTTGCGAGCGCAACCGTGGTCAGCATCGCACACAGGAAAGGGTCAATATGAAACAATCTGGACGTCAAGCGCGCGCTCCCGTGAAAATCCGGTCGTTATGCTCTTAAACGCGATCGCATCGCCTTGCGTAGAGCTTGGTCCGCCTCTTCTTGGACCGTGACCCCTGATTAGATGGAGCCGCGCGTCTACCCCCCTCGAAGCGCCTTACCAACGCCTCACAGCGAGGTATCGACGTGTCGAATCATAATCATTCGAGCATCGGAAACACCTCATCCTTATGCGTGCCGCCGTCCTTCATGAGACCGGATCCCCCGACGTTCTGCGCGTCGAGGAAGTGCCTCAGCCTGTCGCGCGGCCGGGCCAGGCATTGGTGATCGTAGGAGCATGCGGCGTTGCATTCCACGACATCGTAGAACGGAATGGCTCATACCGCCGCGACATGTCGTTCCCCACAATCCTCGGCTACGAGATTGCCGGAACGGTGGTGGCGACAGGCGATGGCGTGCGCGGCGTTGCGGTTGGAGACCGGGTCTGCACGAAGGCTTTCTCGTCCTGCGGTCATTGTCGCTTGTGTCGGGGCGGGCGCGAAACCAGTTGTGCGAAACGCCGCCCGGTGCGCGGAGGCTATGCCGAGTTTGCGGCCATCGACGAGGACGCGCTCGTCAAAATCCCTCTCAGCCTGCCATTCGAGCAGGCATGCATGTTGGGTCCGACCGTGGGCGTGGCGCTAAATGCAGTGCGGGACACCGCCCGTGCGACTATCGGCGACCGCGTGCTCGTCACCGGGGCCACAGGCGGCGTCGGCTTGAGCGCCGTTCGCGTTGCTATGCTGGCGGGCGCTACGGTTATTGCCGTCACACGTAAAGCCAGCAGCGAGACGTTGTTGCGCGCTGCCGGCGCTCAGGAAGTGGTCATCTGGGACGGTTCGAGCAACTTCGGAAAAGTCCTCGCAAGTGAAGGACGGCAGGCCGATGTTATCATCGATACAGTCGGAAGCCGCGTGTTTGACGCCGCCTTCGCCGCGCTTGCAGTCCATGGCCGCTACGCCTTTGTCGGCCAGCTTTTCGGCGAAGAAATCCGCATCAATCCCGCGCGCATTTTCTTCAAACGCGCGCAATTGCTCGGCGTTGGTAGCGTCAGCCGCACGCAACTCGAAGATGCAGTAGCGCTCGCGGCCCAGGGCAAAATCATTCCGCCGATCGCCGAGTGCTTTCCACTGGACCAAATTGCCGACGCTCATCGCCGCGCGGAAACCGGTAGCCATACCGGACGAATAGTCATCATTCCTTGATCGGAGCAGCCGTCTTGAATTCGCAAAGCGATCGTGAACGTATCGACGCCATCTGGGGCCGGTCGGTCGAAAAAATGAAAGAGGTGGTGCGCGAATTTGCGATCACTCAAGACGAACTTCATATCGCGGGGGATTATTTCGACCGCTTGGGCCAGAGTGGCATGTGCCGCAGTCTGTTCGACGTTGCGTTGGCAATGACTTCGGTCGAGGCAACCGGGGGCGCTGACAAGGGGACCCGTCCATGCCTGGAGGGGCCTTATCATGCCGAGCACCCGCTGCGCGTCGATGGTCGGCTGTTCGAAGGCGCCGCACCCGAAGGCATGCCGCCACTCAAGCTGACGGGCCGTGTCACGTCCGCAGAAACCGGCAAGGCACTGAGCGGCGTCGAGCTCGACTTCTGGCAGGCAGACTCGGATGGCCTTTACGATCGCAACGGTCATCACCTGCGCGGCCGCGTTCGCACGGATGCCAGTGGCGACTACGCGATCGAAACGGTGCTGCCCAACGACTATTCGGAGCATGATCACGATCCGCTTGGAGAGCTGTTCCGGGCAATGGGCAAGCACAATACACGTGCCGCGCATATCCATCTCAAGGCCTTTGTGGACGGCCATGAATTGTTGACGACCCAGCTCTTCATGCCGACCAGCAGCTTCCTCGAAACCGACTATGTTGAAGGAGCCGTGACCCCGGATCTCATCGTAGCACTCGAGGCTGATGACAAAGGCGGGTACCTTGGTCGATTCGACATTTCGCTCGCAGACGAGCGGGTGCAGGCGCGATGATATCCCGCCCCGAACGCCTGCGCGCCCTGATGGCGGATAGCCCCGTCTTCGCACCCGGGGCCTGCGACGCCTTCACGGCGCGGCTGATCGACAGGTCCGGATTTGGCGAAGCAATCTATTTGGGTGGCAACGCTTTGGGTCTCAGTCTCGCCAAGGGGCAGCCGCTCGTTACGCTCACCGAGACCGTGATCCACGCCGCCGCGATCGGTCGTACAACGGATCGTCCTCTGATCGTCGATGCAGGCGCGGGCTTTGGCGACGTGGCCCATGTTCACCGCACCGTGGTGGAACTGGAGCAAGCGGGCGTCGCAGCAATTCACATCGATGATCAGCCTTATCCCAAGAACCCCGATTACCACCGGGGTGCTGGGGGCATCATCTCAGCAACGCTGATGGCCGACCGGCTCCGCGTCGCGGCCAATGCACGGCGCGATCCTGCGCTCACCTTGATCGCGCGAACGGACGCACTGCGCGAGGGCGCCGGTCTGGACGAGGCTATTGCCCGTGGCAGGCTTTATCAGCAGGCTGGCGCGGATGCGTTGATGATTCTCGATCTCGCTCCAGAGCAGCTGGCCGAGGTGCGCGCTGCCCTGCCGGGCCTCCCGCAAGTCTGGATAGGCGGCGTCGTTCCGCCGGTGCCTTCACGCGATGCTCTTGCAACTGCTGGTTTCGCCCTATCGCTCTATCCGTTCAACACCATCGCCGCCATCGCAGAGGCCGTTGGCACTCTTTGGAGCGAGGCCGCCCGCACAGGGCAGATCGTTCAGGAGGACGCATTGCTCCTGAGGATGCGACGCGAGCTCGCCGAGATCGCAGGGCTCGAAACCTATTGGGACATTGCCGACGATCTTGCCGGTCGTCCCCGCCGCGGCGGCGAGAGGCGTAAATCATGATCGCTCCGCCCAAAGGCAAAACGCTGGCACAGGTCGTGGCGGAGAAGGCAGCAGCCGCGCCCGATCACCCTGCGATCTTCTTCCAAGATGATATGATCAGCTATGGTCAGCTTCAGGAGATGATCGTCGCCCGCGCGCGCGCGATGCTCGCCTCGGGGATCATCCAGAACGACCGCATCGGCATCCTCATCGGCAACGAGCCGGAATGGGTTGCGCTCGCGCTGGCTGCATCAGCGGTCGGTGCGACACTCGCCCCCCTCAATACATGGTACAAAGCCGGGGAATTGGGCTGGACCATTCGCCATTGCGGGCTGAAAACGGTCTTTGCAGTCAATCGCTTCCTCAATGCTGACTATGCCGCGATGCTCACCCAAATCCATGCAAGCGGCGTGGCACCGGCCCTTGAGGAGCTCGTGTTTCTAGGCGAGCCAGTTGCGGGACATACTTATTTCTCTCAATTCCTTGCGCGCGGCGCGGACGTGAGTGAGAGTCAGGCTGACGACACGATGGCCGCCGTGGACCCAGATCGTCCTGCCTACGTGCTTTACACATCGGGCAGCACTGCCGAGCCGAAAGGCGTTTTACTCACCCATCGCGGCGTGGTCGAGAATGGCTTCGAGCTGGGACAGCGACGCGCTATCGTGCCGCAGGACCGCACCTGGCTCGGCACGCCGCTCTTCTATGCCTTGGGCGCAACCAACGCGCTGCCCGCGACCTTTACCGCTGGGGCCACACTTGTGCTTCAGGGCGCTTTTGAGCCGGGCGAGGCAATTGCAACGATCGAGCGAACCGGTGCCACCATCTATTATGGCACAGGCAATATGAGCCGGGCGATTATCGATCATCCGTGCTTTTCCCGCGCGCGGATTGCCACGCTGAAAAAGGGTAATGCGGGCCTCGGCACCGAATATAAGCGGCTGACGCTGATCGAAATGGGAATTACTCAAGCGGTTCCAGCTTATGGCCTGACTGAAACCTACGGCAATGCCGCCGTGGGCAACCATGATGATCCTATCAACGTGAAGCTGGAGACCGACGGCACAGCCCTGCCCGGGCAGGAAATCACTATCGTCGATCCTGACAGCGGCGAAGAAGTGGGGCCGGGCATGCTCGGCCTCATATTGATACGCGGCAATGTGACACCCGGCTATCTCGACAACCCGGAGGAAACCACCAAGGCCCTGCGGCCAGATGGATTTTTCGATACTGGCGATCTCGGCACACTCGATGAGCAGGGGCGTCTGCGCTTTCATTCGCGCCTGAAAGAAGTGATCAAATCGGGCGGCATCAACATCTCGCCTGTGGAGATCGAGCAACTTCTGGCGACGCATCCAGCCGTCCGCGACGCTCATGTTGTCGGGGTTGAAGATCCGGTGCGAGGCCAACTTATCGTCGCATTTGTAGATCCGGTGCATCCTGTCGAGGAAACTGCGCTCAAGGCTTACGTCAAGGAACGGGTCGCGTCGTTCAAGGTCCCCCACCACATCTTTCTGCGCAGCGAAGCCCAACTCCCGCGGCTTGCCACGGGCAAGATTGCCAAGGTTCGCCTCAAGGAAGAAGCCTTGGCGGAGCTATCCCGATGACAGCCGCTCGCAAGACCGCAGTGGTAGGCGTCGGCGCCTCAAGCTTCGAACGCGACCCCGATCGTTCAGTACTACAAATGGCTGGCACAGCGCTGACCCAAGCACTTGCCGACGCCGGGCTGGACAAAGGCGCCATTGACGGCCTGTGCGTGCAGATTGGGAGCCCGCGCGGCGCGGATTACGACACGCTGGCGCAGACGTTCGGTCTGTCCGTCCGCTATGCCAGCCAGACATGGCCGCACGGACGCTTCACAGCCACCGTGTTGACCCATGCGGCCATGGCGATCTCAAGTGGCCTCGCAACACGCGTTGCCTGCATTCTGGCCATGAAAAACAGCGATATCGGTCGGATTGGCGAGGCCGACAATCCATTCTTCTACGAACAATTTCGGGAAAATGGCGGCCCTCATGGCGAGGAGGGCCATATCGGCATGGCCTCACCCATCGCCGGAGCGGCCATGGCGTTCGATCTCTATTGCCGTCGCTATGGCCGCGACCGCGAAGCGCTGGCAGCCATCCCGCTCGCCTTTCGGCGTCATGCCCAGCTCACACCCGATGCTGTGATGCGCGACAAGCCGATGACAATTGAAGATTATCGCGCCAGTCGCGCAATCGTCGACCCCATTCGCCTGTTCGATTGCTCGCTGGTTGGCGACGGCGCGGTTTGCGTGATCGTCAGTGCAGCAAATCTCGCCAGCGCGATGCAGCGCCCGGTCATGTTGACCGGCATGCAGGGCGTGCGCGCCAGCCGCGAGAGCTTCGTCTTCGCGCCGGAAGGGCTGGGAATGGCGCAACAGTCGCATGATCGCAGACCGCTGACAGAAACGCGCAGCCAGTCTGCCTACGCGATGGCGGGGACGCGTCCTGACGATATCGACGTGCTGGGCGTGTATGACAGCTTCGCCCCGCTGGCGCTTTACGCCTTTGAGGAGTTTGGCTTTTGCGGCCCCGGGGATGGGCTGGATTGGATGGCAGACGGTCGGATCGAGCTCGGCGGCACCATGCCGACTAACACAGCGGGCGGACAGTTAAGCCATGCACAGCTCAACGGCTGGGGCCAGATCCGCGAGATCATCCAGCAATTGCGCCACGAAGCGCACGGCCGTCAGGTCATCGGGGCGCAGCGCGGTATGTGGTGCTCCATCGGCGGCGATGCCCTGATCTTCGAGAAGGCATGATATGAACGAAGCTGTTCTGCCACTGCGCAACGCCCTCAATCGTTCCTTCTGGGATGGGGTCGAGGCGGGTGTTCTGGTTCTGCCACGCTGCCCGGCGACTGCCCGCGCTTTCTGGCCGCCCAGCCCATACAGTCCATTCACCGGCGGCGCGGTAGAGTGGGCCGCCTGCGATCCGATGGGCACGGTCGAAAGCATCGTCGTATATCGCCGGGCCTTCCAGCAAGCCTTTGCCCACCTGCTCCCATACGGCATTGCGCTCGTGGCTCTTGATGCCGGACCACGGCTGATGGCGCATGTACAGGGCCCTGACACGCCGGGCGCACCGGTCGTTGGAGACCGCGTCTCAATCGGTTTCGACATTTTGCTGGCGGGTGGCGTTCCGCTCCCGACGGCACACCCTATTCCCGCATGATCAAGGAGGCAATTTTGGCCAAGACATTATTGGTAAGGACACTCGGCGGCCCTGACGTCATGGAAATGGTCGATATCGATCCAGGTCAGCCGGGTCCAGGTGAAGTCCTCATCCGCCAGACCGCGATCGGCGTGAACTTCGCTGATGTCCATTATCGCCGCGGAACCGCGCCGCCGCATTCGCAGTGCAAGCTGCCAATGCCGTTTGCGCCCGGCCTCGAAGCAGTCGGCTATATCGAGGCCGTCGGCGACGGCGTGACCCAGTTCAAGACTGGCGATCGCGTCGGCTACGCCACGGCGTCCTACACTTGGGGCGCCTATACCGAGGCGCGTTTGTTCCCCGCCGATCGCTGTTTTCTGGTGCCTGATAGCATCAGCGATGTTGACGCAGCAGCGCTGCTCTATCGCACGATCACCGTCCAGGGCATGATTCGCCAATGCTATGTGGTGAAGCCGGGGGATACCATCCTGTTGCATGCTGCGGCGGGCGGGGTTGGCTCGATCCTTTCGCAATGGGCGCGCCATCTGGGCGCCACCGTGATCGGCACCGTCAGCTCACGCGATAAAGTGGAACGCGCACTCTCCAACGGCTGCGCCCATGTCATCGTCCACAGCGAAGAAGATTTCGTTGCCCGCACCCGCGCGTTGACCGACGGCAAGGGTGTTGACGTTTGCTACGACGGTGTCGGCATTGCGCTGTTCCGCAAATCGTTCGATGCGATCCGCCGCTATGGCACCATGATATCGTTCGGCCAGGCATCAGGCATGATGGAGCCGGTGCCGCCTGTCGAGCTGCAGCATGAAGCGCTTTATCTGACCAAGTTCAGCGGCGGCACATTCAACGAAGATGTTGACGAATATCAGATGCGCGCGCGCGATGTCATCGCGGCGATTGAGGCTGGCGTGTTCAAGCTGGGCAACCACCTCGTTTATCCGCTGTCCGAAGCAAAGCAGGCCCATATCGACCTGGAAAGCGGTGGCACTGTCGGGTCACTGGTGCTGATCCCTTGAGGCTCGCAAATCTGTTTCCACTGGTGGGACGATGAACAGCTGCCGTGCAGCATTGGGGGATAAGATGCCCTTTCAAGCAAGATGTTGATCCCGTGACAGGCGATAGGAACCGTGCGCGGATGGAGGGGCCGGTGGCTGCGAAGTCACGCGAATTCAATCGCGCATATCTGACGAGCATCCGCGATGCCATCATCACGCGCGGCACGGACCAGAGCGTTGCTGACCATCGCAAAGCGCAGGAGCGGATCGGACATGCTTGATAAAAGCCGCCTTGAGCCCATCCCATCGCCTATTGCCTGGCGGGGCGACACGCTGTCGTTGACGCGTGACTGGATCTACCTGCTTCAGCCAGACGAAATTGCCGAACTGGAAGAGGTCGGAAAGCGGTTTCTCGACGACGATCCAGATCTTCGGACTGTGACAGCCGCCGAATATCCATTGCTGCGCTGTGCATCCGGCTTGACCCGGTGGAGCCAGGATATGGAGCGCGGGCGCGGCTTTGTTCTGGTGCGTGGCCTGCGCACTCACCACTATTCGGATGCGCTCAGCGCGGCGATCTTCTTTGTTCTAGGTTTGCATCTGGGCCAGCCAATGCGGCAAAATGAAGTAGGCGATATGGTGCAGCATGTTATCGCCACGTCCGAGCTGACATATGATGATCCCGGCGCTGTTAGTGTGCGAATCCGCGATGGGCTGAATTATCATTCCGACAGTTCCGATATCGTCTCGCTGATGTGCCTGCGCCCTGCCAAACAGGGCGGCGCCTCGAGCCTTGTCAGCGCAGCAACGATCTACAATGAGGTTCTTGCACGCAGGCCAGATCTTGCAGGCCTGATGTTCGAGGCTTGGCATAATGACTGGCGTCGGCAAGATCCCGAAGCACCAGAAAACACCTATACGACGCCGATGGTGAGTTATGTGGACGGGGTATTTTCTGCCTATCTCGGCGTGAAGATAATCCGTACCGCGCAGCGCTATTCCGAGGTGCCGCGTTTAACCGATGCCCAGAATGATCTGCTCGAGCTTATCGAGCAAATCTGTCTCGAGCCGGGCGTGGCTTTGCACATGGACTTTCGCGAGGGCGACATGCAGTGGGTGCTGAATTATTCTGCGCTCCACACGCGCACCGCGTTTGAGGATTATCCCGAACCAGAACGCCGACGGCATCTGTTGCGGCTCTGGCTCAAGCGTTCGGAGCCTCGCCCAATGGTTCCGAACTTCGGTCGCCACGTCGTCCAATCGCGCGAATTGGCCCGCGGAACCGAGGTGCCGCTGGAAAAGCAGAAATTCCGCATTACTCAGGCGGCGGTTCCTCGTCTTGATTGGGGCAGAGGCGGCTGATGGCAAATCGAACCGTGTCGCCCAACGCCATCGCGGTTTCGGATCTGATCGCTTCGGCGTCACTCAAGGGCTATGTCGGTCGCGTTCCCATTCTCTGTGCCTTGCTGATGCTTACGGAGGGAATTGATACCTTCGGCGTCGGCTTCATCGGGCCTTATCTTTCAAACCAATATGGTATTTCCACCCAGGAACTGGCCGCTGTTTATACCGGTACGATCGTTGCATCTCTGATTGGGGCCGTGTGCGTCGCGCCGCTGTCGGACAGGCTCGGGCGTCGTCCACTGCTCATTGCGACGAGCGTAATCATGGGGCCTTGCACGTTGCTAACCGCCATGGCCAGCGACGTAATGCAATTGTTCGTTTTGCGTTTCCTGATCGGGGTGGCGTTCGGCACAGCCCTGCCAGTCGCTATTGCGATGGTGGCAGATTATGCGCCCAGTCGCCGCAAATCCTTGCTGGCAATGATGATGAACACCGGCATCAATTTGGGCATGATCCTTGCCGGACTCGGCGCAGCAGCGCTCATTCCCACGTTCGGTTGGCAATCGCTTCTCTATGTGAGCGGCGCATTGTCGATCGCCGCGACGGTGGTCGTCTGGCTGTTCCTTCCCGAGTCTCTACAACATCTGGCACGACGCAATCAGAGCGACACGCGCGCTTTAGCGATCGCCGCACGGATCGACCCGGCATTGCAATCATGGACGGACTTGCGTCTGGTGCCAGATGCTGTTGGCTCTAATGGCGGTTCGCCGCTGGCGCTGTTGCAGGGTGGCCGCTGGCTTCTCACCGCGATGCTCTGGTTCCTCATGTCATTATGCTACATCCTCATCAACTTCATCGCTTACTGGTTGCCCACCGCCTTGATGAACGCGGGGGCTACGATCAGCGAGGCAGGACTGTTGATATCCGCTGGCAAGAGCGGCGGCGTGGCGCTTGCGCTTGTCGTTGGCTGGCTGGCCGACCGCCAAGGTCTTTCCCGAATTCTCTCGCTTTCGTTCGGCATCGCTGCCGCAGCGACGGCGCTCATCGGCCTTTCGACCACCATGCCACTGATCGCCACATTGTTCCTGCTGACCGCCTGCTTCCTTATGAACTCAAACGTGTCGGGGACGCAGGCGCTCATGGTTGGGGCTTACCCCGCCACCCTTCGCGGAACCGCGACCGGCTGGATTAGTGGCCTTGCTCGGCTGATCGGAGGCGGTGCAGGCACGCTTGTGGGCGGACGCATGATCGCGCATGGTTGGGGCGCAGATCGGATTGCGCCAGTTCTTGCGATGGTGCTGTTCACTGCCTGCCTGACGATCGTTATACTTCGTCGCGTCCAGGGAACTGGCACAGCCAACGCGGCATCCTCCGCTTAAAGTTCAGTTTCGTCACGCTGGAAACAGCGGCCCCAACAGTGGATCAATCTCCAGCCCGTCTTCAACGATCCGTCGCCAAAGCAACGCGCGTGGAGGAGCGGGCTGGAGCATGCCTTATCGATGGCACAGCCACAGAGACGTTTTGTCGTCAGGCGTCGATAAATCCCCAATCATAGCGAGGGTGGCAAATCTGCGAGATATGAAACCGCGCGCGTTCAGGCGGGGTCGCGGTGCCACGATCCTCCGTTCGCCCCTTAGCGACATGTTTGCCGAAATTGGGCACCAACGGGCGCCCGCCGCGCTCAAGCCAAAGGCGAACGAGATGGCGCTTAAGTTCAGGCTGTTTGTAATCCTCATAGGATGTCCGGCTGTGTAGCGCCGTATAGTTGAGCAGCCATTGGATATCGCCCGGGCGGAAATCCATTTCGATCGGCAGACCCGGCGTGAGGAAGATGGAGTCCATTTCCTCAAGGAGCGCCAATTGATCCGGGGTCAGCCGTGGCACCTCAGGATAATTTTGCGCCGAGCGGATCATGCCTGCACCCGCGTAAATGCTGAACACGCCGTCCACGAGAGACGCCATTGGCGAGATATAGATATTCTCGGGTGCATCGGGATCTTGCTTGCGCCAGTCCCAATACCAGGGTTCGAAAAGCAATGGCACAAGGTCTGGGCGTCGCTGCAGCAATTCGTTATAAATCGTTGCGCCACTGATGAGGATCGACTGTCCACCAGATTTGGCTCCGCGCAAACACATGAGCGCCACGACGTCTGAACTGTCCGAATGAAAGTTCAGGCGTTCGGTCGTGCGCGACCCAACAGCCACATCGGCAGCATCGGTGAGGGCGCGGACATGATCAAAAACATCGCCAAGTTCGTTCTGCCGCATAGGTTCGCCGATGTGCAGCCCGAGAATGAAGAAGATCGAGGCGGACAGCACATCCGAATATAACTCCGAACGAAGCCCGCGTACGAGAACGAAGCCATGCTGATGATCCATGCCCTTTTCCCAGGAGCGAATGGCATCCGCTACCCGCGGCAAAGCATAATCGGCAGCCGTCACGAAGCGTAGATCAGGATCGTCTCGCACAAAGCGCGCGCCGACCTCTTCTAATTCGCCAATCTCGGCATCCGACAAATGATAAATCCAGGCGTCGCTTTCAGCGATTTCATCGCCGCGCCAGGCGGCCGGACCCTCGATGGGTGCATAGGTTGCAGTGGTCATATTCTACTCCGTAACTTGCAGTCGGCGGATTTTCGTACCTCAGCCAACGATATTGTCTCTGCCACCGGCGATTTCCCATTCCATTCCGTGTGGCGCTCCCGAACCGGATCAATCCTAATCGCAATCTCCCTCATCCAAGCGGCTTGGGAGGGTCAAAGCCGATTGTTTCGCTGATTGGCCCCCACCGGCCCATATCCAGCAACAGAGCAGCAACGCGTTGATTTGCCATCATCATCGCATCAGCACCGAGAAGTAGATTGAGCGGAGGATTTTCTGCTTCAATCGCAAGCAAAACAGCGCGTGCAGCCTTTGCCGGGTCGCCCGCTTGCTTACCGTCGCTCGATCTTAGCGCCTTGCGAGCGAGATGGGCACCGTCAGCATAGTCGGCAATCATCTGTTCCGCGCCAGCCAGCGAACGCCCGTTGAAGTCAGTTCTCAGGCCGCCCGGCTGAACGTTCGTCACCTTGATGCCGAACGCAGCGACTTCCTGCGCCAGCGTCTGCCCGAGACCTTCCAGTGCGAATTTGGACGCGCAGTAAATACCAGTGCCGGACCAAGGCTTGAAACCCGAGATCGAGGTTATGTTGAGGATACGACCAGACCGCCGCTGTCGCATGTGCGGAAGGATCGCCTGGATCATCGCCACGGGCGCGATGAAATTGAGATCGAATACCGCTCGAATCTCAGCAATGCTTGCTTCTTCCACCGCCCCTGTGAAGCCGGTGCCAGCATTGTTGATTAAGACGTCTACATGCCCAAGCTCGGCGATTGCCGCTTTGACCACATGCTCAGAAGCGGTCGCGTCTGCCAGATCTGCGATGATAGCGCGCGCTCCTGGAAGGTCGCGCTCGAAGATTTCAGCATCCTCGCCTCGACGCACTGTACCAAAGACGCGGTTGCCCTTGGCAGTCGCTTCGTGAGCTATTGCGCGGCCCAAGCCACTGCTCACGCCGGTGATCAAGATGTTGCGGGGCAAGGCACGAGCGCTTGTCATTGGGCAACCTCCGCGACTGACCTGATAAGGCCGTTTGTTCCCGCGACTACATCCGAGCTTTCCTTCGCAAAGCGCTGCGGGTCGACGATCGGTTTAGCCTGCGCCAGCGCATGTTGTGGTGAGGGCGGCCGAGATAGAAGATGCAGAGACGCGATCATTCGGCTGGCCATTGCATGCCCCTTTCAGTGTTTTGCAGGGCACTTCCAAGCGATATGGGTGCAGCTGCCTAAGGCACTGGGAGTATCAAATATTCCTTTGGCCGCATTGGACCGGATTACCCGATTTCTTTGGTGGAGGATTTACGTGTGTAACCAGCAGAGGGAGAGTTCAACTATGGCGCCATCTCGTGCACGCACGTCTTATGCGTCATAGACTGCCACGCCGCGTCTGGCGGCGTGCCGGTGCTGCACCGCGGAATGACCGGGAAGTTTGTCACCTACAGCTTGGCTGCCACAGCGCGCTATTCCGATGAGGGATAAAGCTTGTCAAAATCGCCGTCTCGCTCATCGATTTCGTTTTTGGAGACCTATCACGAGCGTATCCTACCCACTGTATTTTCCAATGATGCGAATTCCATATTAGTCTGGGCGCTGGACCCGCTGCCTATGTTCGCCCATCGGGTGCGTGCGGCTCGACGTGCGAACGGTCAAGATTAGTGGTGGGGGTGTTCGGCCGCTTTGGCTGCCAAATCGACGGCTCGATCCGGACGCGAGTTCCGCCGGATTGAGAGGCACAATTGGGACTGATCAATAGCCGCTGAACAGCTGGCGTTCGACATCTGATAAACGAGAATTGCCGCTGAGTTTCTGATTTGGGTCGGCTTCGAGAGCCGACATCTACGCATCCGAATGTCCGCTATACCCTTTTCTGGTTTGCGAACCTGCCATTCCGGAGTGTCGAAGGGTTTCGGCCGCCGGGAGGCGTACTAAACCCGTAAGTGTACGACCCGCGACCGGCCAGACACTGTCTATGAAGGTTTAGGATTTCGGTGGTGGCTGGCGTACGGTGAAGCGTCCAGGTGGCAGAAACTCCACGAGGTTGAGGGCGATGATTCTGGTACCTTCAGGGTAGAAGATCGCAGCCACGGATGTGGCTTTTCGCGGCCCGGAGCGGCATCGGCAACGCCTGGCGCGAACGCTGCCGACGCCCACAACGTCATGATTGCGAGCTGGTTTAAAGTCAGGCCATGCCGGGTCATGGCGTGATCTCCCGGGGCGGTGGTAGGGCCAAAGGCGGCGCGCAAGGCTGGCGCGAGCGCTCGAACGTTTCGATCACGACCATGTACCCCACCGCAGCATGGGCATGGCGGGCGCGTCTCGGCTGGCTCCTCGATCTCGGTGTCGTTTGGATCCGGCGCGACCTCGAGCAACTTGCGGGCAAGCACCAGGGAGGCCTTTCGAGTTGATGAGGCAAGCAGGCCATAGTGGCGGATGCGGTGGAACCCGCGTGGCAGGACATGTAGCAGGAACCGGCGGATAAACTCGTCGGTTGCGAGCGTCATGACCTGCTGGCGCTCGGCGCCATCGCGGCGATAATCCTTGTAGCGCAGGGTAACGCCGGTCTCGTCGAACGCGATGAGCCGCCAGTTCGAGATGGCGACCCGGTGGGTGTGACGCGACAGATAGACGAGCAGGGCCTGCGGCCCGGCGAACGGCGGTTTGGCATAGACGACCCAGCGCTTCTTACGCACCGGTGACAGGTGACGCAGGAAGGCGCGGCGTTCGGCGAGGTCGGCGATGCGGCCCCTGAACATGAGGCGGCCTGCATCATACAGCGCGAGCAGCCGGGTCAGGAACAGGCGCGGAACAGCTGGCCCAGCACCCGCACCGGCAGGAGGAAGGCTGGTCGCGATGAGATCCAGCGCGCCCGATCGAGCGCGACGCCGCCGCCTGGCACGATCATGTGCACATGGGGATGATGCGTCATCGCCGATCCCCATGTGTGAAGCACGGCGGTGATGCCGATCCGCGCGCCCAGATGCTTGGGATCGGCCGCGATGATCCGCATCGTCTGCGAAGCGACCTGGAACAGCAGATCAGGACCACCGCCTTGTTCTGGAACGCGATGTTGGCGATCTCGGCCGGCAGGGTGAACACGACATGGAAGTAGCCGACCGGGAGCAGGTCAGCCTCCCGCGCTTCCAGCCAGGTGCGCACAGCCGCGCCCTGGCACTTGGGCAGTGCCGGTTGCGACAGATGTTATAGGCGATCCGCCAATGCCCACAGTCCTCGCAGGCCTCGACATGAACGCCCAGCGCAGCGATGCGGCAGGTCTCGATCGCCGTCATCACCTTGAGCTGGAACAGGCTCAGATGTCCGGCATGGGTAACCCGATAAGCCGGGCCAGCAACGCTGAAGATGTCGGCGACCTCAAGGTCGGTGCGCACCGGTTCAGCCGGGCGGCGCCGCCTGTGACCCGGGCAACATGCCCAACCGGTCGAGTGGGCTCACCACGCTCTTCACGGTGCGGGTCGCCACCCTGG
>CAMLFF010000019.1 GCA_946479185.1 uncultured Sphingobium sp. | reverse complement strand
CACCGAGATCTACACTCTTTCCCTACACGACGCTCTTCCGATCTGGTGGTCCACGCGCCATAGAATGCGAGCGGGTAGAAGATCAGGCTATCAACGCCCTGCCCCACGATCGTGGAGCCGATGGTGCGCGTCCATAAATGCTTGCCCTTGGTGAGCAGCTTCAGCTTGGCGAGCACGAAGCTGTTGGTCAGCTCGCCTGCCCAAAAGGCGAGGATCGAGGCGAACACGATGCGCGGCACCTGGCCGAACACCGCCTCATAAGCGCCCTGCCCTTCCCAACCAGCGGCAGGCGGCAACGAGACGACGACCCAGCTCATGAACGCCATGAACAGCATCGCGCCAAAGCCCGCCCAGATGCAGCGTCGCGCCCGCGCATAGCCATAAACCTCGGTCAGCACGTCGCCGATGACATAGCCGAGCGGAAAGAAGAGGATGCCCGCGCCAAAGGTGAAGCCCCCCAGCGAGGAGAGCTTGGCCGCACCGATCACGTTGGAGAGCAGCAAGATCGCCACGAACGCCGCCATCACGAAATCGAAATAGCGCAGCGGTCGCCCGGCCAGCGCACTCGCATCGACCTGCGTGATGAATGGGTGTGGCGTGCCCTCTGGCACATGAGACGGGTGAGCAGCCATGCTCCGTCTATGCAACCTGTCCGCACGGACCGCAATCATTACGAAAGGCGCTTTCCGTCCCGATCAAAAATGCTCTAAGGGAACCCGCGCGCGCCCGTAGCTCAGCTGGATAGAGCATTCGCCTTCTAAGCGAATGGTCGCAGGTTCAAGTCCTGCCGGGCGCACCATTTTCCCGTGATTAGCGTCGGCGCAGATCATAATCGATGCGAATGCGGACCCACTCACCGACCTTGACTCGTCCGCCGACGCGCGGCGGGCGCACGCGGAATTGCCAGGCCGCAGCCAGGATTGCGCGGTTCATCTTCGATCCTTCCGGATATTCGGCGAGCGGCACACAATCTTCCACGCGGAAATCCGGCACGGTACGGCAGGCGATAAGCCCCCAGCCGGGGCCGCTCGCGGTGGAGAGATAGCCGGCAAGCTCATCATCCGTCGGCTCGCGATACCAGGAGGCGGCATAGAGTGGCTCGCCATTGGGGCCGGTTCCATCGACCCGCTGTGAGTCGCTGGGCACGCCACTATCTGGCGGACCAGCGGTCGCAGGGCGGCGGCTCTCAGTTGGCCGCGCAGAGGGTGCGCGCATGATATCCATCGCCGCCATCTGATCGCGGTTCATCTGGATCATCGAGGGCGGCGGCAGATTGGGCTGTGGCGGCGCTGGCTGCGGATCGGGCTGATCCGGCTGCTCTTCGGGCGCGGCAGGCTTCTGCGCGAATTCCTTCTGCGGTTCGGCCTCAGCCTTCTCGGGCGCTTCTTCCGTCGCAGGCGCATCCATGTTGAACACGGTGAGCGCGTCCTGCTCATCATTGCCCTTGAACGAGGGTGAGAGCGTCAGCAGCAAAAGCCCCAGCAAGCCTTCCAGCGCCAAAGCCAGAAACAGCGCAAGTCCGCGATGCAGCAGCCATGCGCGGACGCGTTCCAATCGGCTGGGCAGTTCAGGATCGAGAGGTTGGGACAAAGAGGAACGACTTCCCTAAGCGCGTGACGGTCAAAGCCTCCCACCTTGTGATCGCGGACTTAGGGGGGCTTTGCGGGCAAAGCAAGGCTGAGCGCCACGCCGCCACAGTCAGATCACCAGCTCCCCGGATTGGGGACTTCCCGCCATTCGCCCGGCGCAATCCCCTCCATCGACCACTCACCGACACGCCAGCGCACAAGGCGCAGCGTCGGGTGGCCGATGGCTGCCGTCATCCGCCGCACCTGCCGGTTGCGCCCCTCGCGAATGGTGAGACTGATCCAGCAATCGGGAATGCTCTTGCGCACGCGGATCGGCGGATCGCGCGGCCAGAGCGCAGGATCATCGATGCGCTCGACCTCGGCGGGGAGCGTGACGCCATCCTTGAGCCGCACACCCTTGCGCAATTGCTCGATGCTGTCCTGCGTCACATCGCCCTCAACCTGCGCGAGATAGGTTTTGGGCATTTTGTAGCGCGGTTCGGCAATGCGCGCCTGCAAGCGCCCATCATCGGTGAGCAGCAGCAGGCCTTCGCTATCCAGATCCAGCCGCCCAGCGGGGTAAACGCCCGGCACCTTGATATACTCCGAGAGTGTCGGGCGCTTGCCGTCGGTGCTGGAATCCGTGAACTGGGTCAGCACGCCGAACGGCTTGTTGAACAGGATGAGCTTCGCCATCTTCAGTCCTGCGGCTCAAGAGTGACGCTGCCCTGATTGACCAGCGCGACGATGATAGCGAGCGCGGCGGGCGATGCCCCGGACGTCACCATCATAGTTTCCTGCGCGCAGAGCTGCTCGGCAAAGGCGCTGTCATCATGGTCGCAATCGAACAGCTCTCCATCCACGAACAGGGTCACGCCGCCATTTTGCGGGCGAATGAAGGAGAAGCGGCTCGCCGGGTTGCGTGAAAGCAGCAGCCCTTCGGCTAGGCTCGCTTGCAATTGGGCGGTATCGATTGGCTCATCCGGTCGCCAATCAACGTCGGGATATTTGCGCGTACTGCTATTCTGCCCGAACCAGCGGGCAAAGCCATCCCGATCCAGCAGCGCCTTGCTCATCATTTCATGCAATTGCGCGATGGCCGCCGGGGAGATTTCGCCGGGGTTCTCCTGCCGTGGCAGGGACGGGTCGCCATAACGCTCGTCAGCCGCGTTCGCCAGATGCTCGCTATAATCCTCGATCAGTTCGTTCCGCGACGGCGCGCGAAAACCGATGGAATAGGTCATGCAATCATCGCCCAGCGCCACGCCATCATGCGCGAAGCCCGGCGGCACATACAGGATATCGCCCGGCTCCAGCACCCATTCGTCGGTCGCCTCGAAATGGGCGAGCAGGCGGATGTCATCATGCGGCATCAGCGGCGTGGCGGCATCGCAAACGGGGCCGATCTGCCAGCGACGACGCCCAAGGCCCTGCACCAGAAACACATCATATTGATCGAAATGCGGCCCCACCCCGCCCTGATCGCTGGCATAGCTCACCATCACATCGTCGATGCGCCAGTTGGGCACAAAGCGGAATGGTGCGATGAGCGCGGCAACCTCTGGCACGAAATGATCGACCGCCTGCACCAGCAGCGTCCAGGGCTTCTTGCCCAGCTTGCCAAAGCGCTTATCCGTGAAAGGCCCATGCTCCAGCTTCCAGCTCTCATCCTTGCGGATGATGATACGGGATTCGACCTCTTCCTCACAGGCAAGGCCTGCCAGATCCTCCGGCGCAAGCGGGTTTTGCCAGTCGGGGAAGGCATTGCGGATGAGCAGCGGCTTCTTCTGCCAATGCTCACTCAGGAACAGGTCGATATCGAAATTTTGGAGCTGCATGAGCATTCGCAATCCTTGGGGGCTGGCCGGGAGTGCCGCGCTAAGCATCGGCTTTGCGGCTTGTGCGCGGCCCTGTCAAACCTGCGCGCTCGGCGCTAGCTCGCGCCGCCAATTGCGCCGGGCGTGAGGGCGAGCGACAGAATGATAAGCGCCGTCGCGACATAGGCCCATGCGCCCATACCCGCCCATGCCGCACGCAGGCCCCCGCCCGCGTCCCGGTCTGCCTTGCACAGCCGCTGACTGTAAATGATCGTGCCCGTGACGGACAAAGCCGTGAGCAACGCGCCGAACAGGAACCAGATGACCTTGGTCGCCAAGCCGCCAAATGTGCCGAAGTGCAGCGGATCAGCCATTTCCGAAATGCGCTGATGGACGTTGAGGTCGCGCCCATCCAGCGTCTTGAGCACCTTGCCAGTCGCCGGATCAACCGCCACGCCATTGGCGCGGTCCCGCACGAGCCAGGCCTGATCCTGCCCCAGGAAGATCACGCCATTCTCATCGGTGAAGCGTATCTCATTGATCTTGAGGGTTGGCCGCGCCTGATGCGCAATCGCCACCAGCCGATCGAGCGCAGGCCCAACCGGCGGCGGCCCGGAGCTCTCAATCTCCGGAATTTTCGGCACCTTTGCGTTGCCGCCCAATGTTTCGACCAGATACCAGAAGCCCGTCAGCGTGATGAGCGCGACAAACCACAGGCTCCACAAGCCCATGAGGCGATGCAGATCGCCCATCACACGCCGCGCATCGCCACCACGCGGTTTGCGGAAGAAACCACGCCACCACTTCTTGTACGTCACGATGCCCGTGATCAGCGACGCCAGCAGAATGAAGGAGAGCGAACTGACGAGCGGAATACCCACCTTGGTTGGCAGCATCAGGTGGCGATGCACTTGCCGCAGGAAGCGATGCACATTGGCCCAGCCCTGCGTGCCTGTGACCTGCGCGGTCCAGGGATCGACATGAATGCGGCGGGGCGCTCCCTTGCCGATCTCGACCCAGGCTTCGACTGCAAACCACGGGTCAATTGGGGCATATAATGTCTGCAATCGACCCGATGGCTCCGCCCGCGCAGCCGCCGCTGCGATGGCGCCCCAGCTTGCGACCGGCTGATCCTGTACGCTCACGCGCATGGCGGGCGTGACCAGCCAGTCAATCTCATGCGCAAACACGGCGAGCGTTCCTGTGGCCAGAATGAAGGCCATCAAAATCGAGAGCTTAAGCCCCACCCAGCTATGGACCCGCCACCAGAGCGATCGCCCCTTCCCTGCCCCGCTCGCCTGCCGCTTGCTCGCCATCCTTAAAAGGAGAAGCGCAGTTCAGCCAGGAATGTACGCGGTTCACCGGGGAAATGGCCGCTCGATGCCGAGAAGCCGGACGCCGCGTAGACCTTGTCGAAGATGTTATCCACGCGCAGGAAGAGCTTGGCAAAGCCAAGGTTTTTCGTCACGGACGCATCGAAGATCGTGTAAGGCTTCACCTTCTGGCCTGAGAGGCTGATACGGCTGGAGACATGCTCGCCGCCAAAGGCAACAGCGGCGTCGATCACTGGCACCTGATAGCGGGTCCAGAAACCAACCTTATGCTTGGGAGCATTGGCGAAGCGATTGCCAACAGCGTTAGTGATCGCCTGCCCCGCCGCAGTGCCGGTGATCTTGGCATCATTATAACCATAATTGACCAGCAGCACCCAGTCGGGCGTGATGTCAGTGGAAAGATCGATCTCAAATCCCTTGCTCGTCACTTCGCCAATCGGGGCGAGCTGATCGATGCCATTGATAGGCGGCAGCGCCGGATTGGCTTGCAGAATGTTGCGACGCACGATGCGATAGACGGCGACATTGCCCTGAACACGTCCATCGAGAAGCTGCGTCTTCACGCCACCCTCAACCTGACTGCCCGTAACCGGCGAAAATGGCCCACCGGCGTTAGCATCCTGACTGGAGGCAGACTGAGGCTCGAAGCTCTGTGACCAGCTGGCGTAAAGCGACACATCGTTGCGCGGCTTGAAGATTGCACCACCCCGGAAGGTCACGTCGCTATCCGAGTAATTCGCCCGTCCCGAGACCGTGCTGCCGGTGCTGGTCGTCACGCCATCGTCAAACTTGTCATAGCGCACGCCGCCCACCAGCATCAGTGCGTCGGTGATGCTGATCTGATCCTGCAAATAAGCGCCCTTGCGCTTAGTCTGCGTATCGGTGCGCGTGAAAGGGAGGAGCGCAGCACGCACGGGGTCAGTCCGCGATGTGCCATAGACCGGATTGCTCAGGCTGAGCGGCGTTACGCCCGCTCGCAGGATGCGCGAATCCAGGATGTTATTCTCGTCATACCAGTCGGCACCGGCCTGGAACTTGTGCTCCATCCCAGCAATATCCACACGCGCCGTCATATTGGCCATGAAGGACAGGCCGTCCACATCGCGGATCTGATCGCGGAATTCGCGCAAAACCAGATCGCGATTGGGGTTCAGGGCCGAGACGGGGGCCAGCCCCCGCGGCTCATGATATTGTTGCGTCTCTGTCGACTCAAAATAACGCGCACCAATATCGAACGTCACGCGCTCGCCGATGGCTGTCTCATAGCGCGCCTGATAGGCCTTTGAGCGCAGGTTGAGGAAATCGGTCGGCTCGTTCGCGTTCCAGCGAATGTTGGTCAGGAAGTTACCGTCATTGTCCGTCAGCACGCCGCGCAGGCGGTTGGCTTGCAGCTCATTGTCATAGACCGTCGCCTGAAACGTCAGCTTGCCGCCTTCATTGGTCTTGATTGAAATGCCAGCGTCGCCAATGCGCGACTTGTTCTGCGTGTTGGTGCGATAGGGGTCCATCGACTCAAAGAAGCCGCCGAGCCGATAGGTGACGACGCCATTGCTATCGATTGGCCCGGTCGCTTCAGCCGAGATGCCGTAGCGATCATAATTGCCACCGGTGACGACCATGTGCATCGCGCTTTTTTCGGATGGCTTCTTCGACACATAATTGATGATGCCGCCCGGCGATCCGGGGCCAAAGAACAACCCGGATGGTCCCTTGAGCACTTCCACCCGCTCGATATTGAACAGCTCAGGCACCGAAAAACCAATGAACGGATTGCCGCGCTGGCCATCATAAAAGGATTGGTCCTGCCGGAACCCACGGAAGGTCACGCCCGCATAGCTGAAGAAGCTGACGCCGGAGATGTTGCGATAAATGTCCGTCGCATCCCGCGCGCCCTGATCGGCGATTAGCTCGGAATTGATGACCTGGATCGCCTGCGGGATGTTCATCGGATCTTCGGCGGCTTTGCCCACAGTCGTGGTTGGCGCGCGATAAAGCCTTTGTGCGCGCGCGGTTACGATGATTTCCTCACTGCTCTCGCCTGCATCCGGGATGAGGGTCTCATCGACCTGAGCGAAAACGGGCGCGCTGGCCAAAGAAACCGACGCAAGCAGCATGATACGAAAAATAGACACGAAACCCCCAAGAGACTCAATAATGCGACTGAGTTGCAGCTAGTTTCGACGGGCGGATCGTGCAAGCACTTATTGCAAATCGTTCGCGATTGAGCGCCATCAAGTGCAGACTATTGCGCATTTGGGTCAACATGCCTATCGGGTGCAAATTACAGGGCCTGCCGAGCCCACCCCCTCCGCCCACTGTGGCTGCGGAAAGAACAAGCAGAGATATGACCTTCGAGAAACTCCCCGCGCTTCTGTCTGAAGCGCTCGCAGCGCGTGGTTATACCGCGCCAACGTCCGTGCAAGCATCCGTATTGGAGGCAGAGCGGCGAGATCTCATCGTGTCTGCGCAGACGGGTTCCGGCAAAACCGTGGCCTTCGGCATGGCGCTCGCTTATGAATTGCTGGACGAAAACGGCATTGCGCGCAAATCCGATGTGCCACTGGCACTCGTCATCGCACCGACCCGTGAGCTTGCCTTGCAGGTGAGCCGTGAGCTGGCCTGGCTCTATGAAGCCACCGGCGCCCGCGTCGCCACCTGCGTTGGCGGCATGAACCCCTCGCAAGAGCGGCGCGCGCTTCAGCAAGGTCCGCAGATCGTTGTCGGCACGCCGGGCCGTCTGCGCGATCATCTTGAGCGCGGCGCCCTTGAGCTGCGCGGCCTCGCCGCTGTCGTGCTCGATGAAGCCGATGAAATGCTCGACATGGGCTTCCGCGAAGATCTGGAAGAGCTGCTCGACGCGACGCCGGAAAATCGCCGCACCTTGCTCTTCTCGGCAACCATGCCCAAGCCTATCGTCACGCTGGCCCGCCGCTACCAGAAGGATGCGCTGCGCATCTCTACGGTCGAGGAAAATCGCGGCCATGGCGATATCAGCTATCAGGCTGTCACCGTCGCGCCATCGGACATTGAGCATGCGGTCGTGAACCTGCTGCGCTTCCATGAGGCTGAAACGGCCATGCTGTTCTGCGCCACGCGCGACAATGTGCGCCATCTCCACGCTAGCCTCACCGAGCGTGGCTTTGCTGTCGTCGCCCTGTCTGGCGAGCATAGCCAGAATGAGCGCAACTATGCGCTGCAGGCCCTGCGCGATCAGCGCGCACGCGTTTGCGTCGCGACCGACGTTGCCGCACGCGGTATCGATCTGCCGAGCCTATCGCTCGTCGTCCATGTGGAAATTCCGCGTGATGCCGAGACGCTGCAGCATCGCTCGGGCCGCACCGGTCGCGCGGGCCGCAAAGGCACCGCGATCTTGCTCGTGCCTTACCCCCGTCGCAAGCGCGTGGAATCCATGCTGCGTGGCGCGCGGATCGAAGCGCAATGGATCCAGCCGCCATCGGCAGCGGACATTCGCAAAGCCGATAGCGAGCGCCTGCTCGAAAAGCTGCTTGCTCCTGTGGAAACCGACGAGGAAGATCGCGCACTGGCCGCCCGTCTGCTCGCCGAGCGCACGCCGGAAGATATTGCCGCAACGCTGGTCCGCACCCACCGTGCCATGATGCCGCAGCCAGAAGAGCTCGTCTCTTCGTCGGCAGGTCCTGCAGCGCCTGCTGGTCCCCGCCCTGGCTTTGAGGGCAGCGCATGGTTCCGCGTGAATGTGGGCCGCAACCAGAATGCCGATGCGCGCTGGATTTTGCCACTGCTCTGTCGCCGTGGCCATGTGAGCCGTGGCGAGATTGGCGCGATCCGCATTGCTGCCTCCGAGACGATGTTTGAAGTGCAGCAGGCCTCTGCTGCCCGCTTCCTCGCCGCTGTGCAACGCACTGCGCAGGAAGGTGATGAGGGCGTCGAGATTATCGCATCCGACGGCGGGCCGCGCGATGCGCAGCGGGAAAACCGCCGCAACGATGGCCCGCCATCCAGCCCGCGTCCGCCAAAGCTTCACCTCGCGCAGCCGCGCCGGGAAGGCAGTGGCCCGCCGCGACGCGCCGACAATGGCGGCGCGCGCAGGCCTGATGGCGCCGGCCCTCGCGGCCCTGGCGGTCCCGGCGGTTTTGGCGGCAAGAAGCCCGGTTGGACGAAGAAGCCGCCAAAGCGCTGGTCCATGCGGATACTCGTGGATGCCGACGCATGTCCTGTGAAGGACGAGATCTACAAGGTCGCGTATCGCCATGAGGTGCCGGTTACCATCGTCAGCAACAGCCCGATCCGGGTGCCCGATCATCCGCTGATCGATCGCGTCGTCGTAAGCGACGCCTTCGATGCGGCGGATGACTGGATTGTGGAGCACGCCGCCAAAGGCGTGGTGTGCATCACAACGGACATATTGCTGGCGGATCGCTGCCTCAAGGCGGGCGCAGTCGTGATCGGCCCGACTGGAAAGCCCTTCACGGAGAATAGCATCGGCGCGGCCATCGCGACCCGCGCGATCATGGCGGATTTACGGGCGGGTGTGGAAAATACCGGCGGCCCCGCGCCCTTCTCCAAGGCAGATCGCTCGCGCTTCCTCTCCGCCCTTGATGAAGCACTCGTACGCATGCGGCGGATGGGCTAAGGAGCGAACATGGCAGAGCGATTTGAACGGCACCGGCAACCCTGGACTCAAGATGAGATCCAGAAGCTCCACACGCTGGCGAAGAAGGGCATGGCGCTCAAGGCGATTGCCAAGGCGCTGACCCGGAGCGAAGAATCCACGAAGGATCGCGCCAAGGCTGACGGACTGACGATCGCCAAATTGCGCTAAGTCCGCTGGTCGCGGCCCCTCTTGCTTTCCATTACCGCTCAGTTACCATGCGCCGGTTGCGACTTTGGCCTGCAAGATCAAGATGTTCGTGAGTCACCAATGAGGCCCAACGTCATTCGATGAGAGGACGGACCCATGCGCTATTCATCACTCACCCGCCGAGACTGTTTGCAATTGAGCGCGATGGCCGCCGCCACGCTCGCTCTCGCCCGCTTCGCTCCCGCCTTCGCGGCTGACGCCCCTGCCCTTACCCCTATCACCAAGCCCATTCCATCGACTGGCGAGCGGCTCCCGGTCATCGGCCTCGGCACCAATCAATATAGCGTCGAAACGCCGGAGGAGATGGCGCAGCTCCAGCAAGTGCTCGAGACGATGCTCGCGCAAGGCGGCAAGGTGATCGACACGGCGCGCGGCTATGGCCGATCCGAGGAAGTGATTGGCGAACTGCTCCAGAAGATGGGCAAGCGCAGCGACTTCTTCATCTCCACCAAGACCAGCATTCGCGGCGACTTCGGCGATCCGGATGGCGATGTGCAAAAGGCATTCGACCGGCTGAAGGTGGACAAGATCGACCTGATGCTCATCCACAATCTGCACGGGCTGGATACGCTGATGCCCGCGCTCATCAAGGCCAAGAAGGCCGGGCGCCTGCGCTATGTCGGGATGAGCACATCGATGGACTCCCAGTATGAGGCGCAGATGGCGGCCATGCGGAAATATCCGCTCGACGTCATTCAGGTGGATTATTCCATCGCGAACCGCACCGCTGCCGATGCGATCATCCCCCTCGCGCAGGAGCGCAAGATGGCGGTGATGGTCAACATGCCCTTCGGCGGACGGCGCGATGCACAGACTACAACCTTTGGCCGCGTCGCTGACAAGCCGCTACCAGCTTGGGCTACGGATATCGACGCGACGAGCTGGGCGCAGATCTTCCTCAAATATGTCGTCTCTCACCCCGGCGTAACCGTCGCGATCCCCGGCACGACACGCGCGCGGCACATCATCGACAATCAGGGCGCAGGCCGTGGTCGACTGCCCGATGCTGCCATGCGCAAGGAAATGGAGCGCTACTGGGATACGCTCTAGGCGCGCATCATAGCGTGCACGGCCTTTAGGCTCTCATCGGTATTGACCAGCATCGACCAGCCCTCGGCATGCTGGCGCTCGAGCAATTCCCCGGTTTCACGATAGCCCTTGGCGAGCGGATAGCGCTCATGCGCGTCCAGCCACAGGCGGAACAGCAGGCGCTCGCGCCCCGGCACATTTTTAAAGCTCGTGCGCGAGTGCATCACGCGGAAGTTATGCCAGAAGATCATCTCGCCCGGCTGCAGCGTGAATGACACCATATATTCCGGCCGCATCGCCACGCGCGAGAGATAACGCAGCGCCTCGATCAGCTTTGGCGGCACGGGCTCGCCACGGATGGCAGCGGCCTGCGGAATGTAGATGATGTAATTGTAAATCGCGACATGGCCATCGATCACCGAGAAGGTCGGCACCTTGTAATCGGTCGTGGTCTCCATGCTGGTCGGGTAATAATAGCCCTCCAGCAGCGGCTCCAGCAGATCAGGCCGTTCCTGCCGCATCGCCTCATAAATCGCCGCCGCGCTCACCATGCCGCTCACGCCGCCAGTCTCGGAGGCAACCACCGACGCGAGGCTCAAAATCTCATGATAATCGGTGTGCGGCCCAAGCTCGGTGTCATTGAGATAGCCACGCCGCTCCGGGTTGGGCTCCTTGCGTACCATGCCGATGCGATCATGCCGCGCGCTCTGCTCAACAGCCCGGCCCAAATGCGTGCCGAGGCCGAAGTGCAACCGCTTGAACTGCTCCTCATTATAGCGGCTCATGTCCACGCCGGTTAGAAGCACTGCCCCGCGACCGGCCATGATGTCATAATTGACCGCCGCCATCAGGCTCGAAATCTCCGGCGCGCCGAAATCTTCCTGCGTCACGGCATCAGCGTCGCGCCCTTCCGTGGCGCGCACGGCGGCATCAATGGCATCAAGCTGCGCAGCGCTCATGCGACGGGTCAGGCCTTCCGCCCCGCCACCCGCTGAGGATGTCCAGGCGCCAGAGGGCTGACCAAGCTTGGTTAAGCCCCGCTCAATCACAGTATCGATATCCGCCATTCTTCCGTCTTTCTACTTCTTAGCTGTCAACCGCGACCGCGCTCGTTGGCGCAGGCTGGGCGACCTGTTCGGGCTGATCGTTCAGGAAAACGCCCTGACGGCGCAGCTCCTTCTGCAAAGTCCGCACGTCCAGCGCGCGCGGTTGCACGCCAGCACTCACGGAGAGCGCTGCCGCAGCGCCCGCAGCCTGTCCCGTGAGCCAGCATTGCGGAATTTCCCGCATGAAGCCGTGGGAATTGGCATCGCAGCTGATATGCTTGCCACCCGCCAGCAGGCCATCAAGCTTGCGGGGCACCAATGCACCATAAGGCACCGAGATCACCGGATATTTGGTCGAGACCGAGGGGCTGACGCCAATCTCGTCCGGCAAGGTCAGTCCATCCGCCCACTGGCTGCGCAGAACCTTACTTACACCCGCTAGCCTGCGCGTATGCCGCACGCCAAGCTGCGACGCGCTCTGCAGCATGTAGGCATTCTCGAACCCGGGCGCATGCTGAAGGAAGAACTGCCAATGCGTCTCCATGAAGCGGTGCGAGCGGATCTCAAGCTCGGTCTGGTCGTCCACATCCAGTGCAGACAGGCCTGATTGGCGCGGCCCAAGGAACAGGGCAATATCATTGCGCCAGGAGACATAGGGCGGCTGGAAGAAGCCGAGCCGCTCGCGACCAAGCTTTGCAAATTCAGCATATTGCTCGGGCTCATTGCCACGAAATGCCAGCCAGCGATCCATATCCACACCGCCGAGCATGAAGGCCGTGTTGGCGCTGTGATGCACATCGCCTTCCTCGATATCGGTATCGAACTCGGCCCCGGCGCGCGCGAAAATGTCGCCATCGCCGGTCGTGTCCACCACCACCTTCGCCCGCAACGCCTGCCGCCCGGCCTTGGATTCAAACACCACGCCCTGCACCTTGCCATCGGCCACCATCGGCACTGCAGCCCAGCTATGGAACACCAGGCGCACGCCCGCCGCGAGCAGCATCTCCTGACTGATCAGCTTCAACCGCTCAGGGTCGAGCGTGGGCGACCAGCAGACGACGCCATGAAAAGCCGCCGTGCGCTGCCCCCAATAGCTCGCCTTGCGCGGGTCGCGTGATCCCCAATCGGCGCGCGCCGGGCCAGCGAGGCCAGCTTTTGGCAGCCGATCCAGCACATCATTGGCAAAGCCCTGAATCACCTGCCGCCCGGTCCAGTCGGTCATCCGGTCGATCCAGATCACTAGGCCGCCCGTCGAAAGGCCACCGAGATGATTATAGCGCTCCATCAGCACCACATCCGCGCCCGCCTGCGCCGCAGCCCATGCCGCCGCCGTGCCGGAGGGGCCGCCGCCAACAACCAGCACGTCGCAATCATGATAGACGGGAATCTCGCGTGCAGGCTCAAGCCAGGTCCCAGTGCCGTTTGCCGGAGGCAGCTGCCGCTTCCCCGTTTCGAACACATCCGATGCCAGGAAACGATCCTCGGATTGGCGGACCTCCCGGATCTTCGGAACCTGCTCTTCTGCCATCAATCATCCTCTCAACGCTTCGACTTGCCACACGACTCTGACGCTATATAGAAAGCATCCTAATCATTAGAGCAAGTGTAGCTATTTCTGTAGCCAAATGCACGAGGCCGCTGATATGCCCTCGGGCACGGCAGCAAAAGCCTGAACGGAGAGGAGTTTTCTGCAGATGACGAGAGCAGCGCGGACCATCGATCTGGCGACTCTGCTTGACGGCAGGAAACTCACCCCCTTCAACTACACCCTCATCATCCTCTCCTGGCTCGTGACCCTGTTCGACGGGCTCGACATGATGATGATGTCCTTCACCGCGCCATATATGCAGGATGAGCTTGGGCTCAACGATGTGCAATTGGGCAATGCCTTCTCCGCAGGCACGCTGGGGATGATCGCGGGCGGGCTGTTCTTCACTTATGTGGGGGACAGGATTGGCCGCCGCCCCACCATCATCATGTGTACCTTTGCCTTCGGCATCCTCACCTTCCTCACCGGTTTTGCGACAAATTATCATGCGTTGCTCACCCTGCGCTTTCTCGATGGCCTCGCCATCGGCGGCGCGCTTCCGCTCGCCTGGGCGCTGAATGTCGAGTTCGTGCCGCCCAAGGTGCGCGGCACCGTGATCGCCTTCATCATGATGGGGTTCAGCATCGGCAGCGCTGCAGCGGCGCCGCTCACCAACTGGATCGCGCCCATCCACGGTTGGGAAGGCGTCTATTTCGCGGGCGGCATCGGCTCGGTGGTGTGCGCTATTGCCATTGCGATCTTCCTACCGGAATCGCCGCGCTTCCTGGTAAGCAAGGGAATCAAGCCGGAGCTTGTATGCAAGACGCTCAAGCGCCTTGATTCCACCATCGACGTGCAGCCGGACGACACCTTCGTGCTGGCCGACGAGGCCAAGCAGACCCGCAACTTCCGCGTGAGCGATCTGTTCACGGGCAATCTCAAGCTGCTCACCCCGATCATCTGGATCGGCTATGGCGCCAGCGCTCTCGGCATCTTCTTCAAATCCGCCTTCGGTCCTGTCGTGCTGGAGCGCATGGACGTTGCGCGCGAGACGGCCGCCAATGTTTCAGCCATCGGCGCCCTCCTCGGCGCAATTGCAGGCGTTGTCATCATGCGCCTGTCATCGCGCTTCGGCCTAAAATTCGCGGCGACCTGCACCCTGCTCATCGTGCCGATGGCTGTCGCAATCGGCATGGAATGGATCCCCCGCTCGGCCCTGCTGCCCATGATCGTGCTGCAAAGCATGCTGGTCGGTGGTTGCCACACCGCCATCATCACCCAACTCGCGCTCTATTACCCCAGCGCGATCCGCGCGAGTGCAGGCGGCTGGGCCTCAGCCATCGGCAAGATCGGCGGCGTGGTCGGGCCGCTGATCGGCGGTGCGCTGCTGGCGAGCGGCATTCCTGCGGTGCGCACCTACGCGATTGCGGCGATCTGCCCGTTCATCCTGTTCGTGAGCATTCTGATCATCAACGTGCTGGTGAAGCGGCCTGAGCGGAAGGTGCCAGGCGCAGCGGCGGCTTGAGGGGGCCAGGCTCAGGCTCCCTCTCCCATCGTCAGCCCAGCGGAGTCTGGAGTCTGCTACAGCAGACATCGGTCTATGGCAGACTGAAATGACCAATGATCATCGAGTGAAGACCTGATTAGTTCCAAAATTTGATGGGCAGGAACGGTCAGTTCAGCACAGAGTAGTACAGCATCACGCCCAATTTCGGCGTCAGTATATCAGGGCTCGTTAGTGACCGCCCAGTTCCACGATCAGACGCAGGCCGAGCACGAGCGTGGACCGAGCGCTGCCGCCGACGAAGGCGCGGCGGACATATTGCAGATCGGGCTGAACCGCCAGGAACGGTGCCAATCGGTCCTGATAAGTGATTTCTATCGCCGTCTCGGCCGCATCCGCGCGATCGCCCGAATCGCTTATTGATCGGCGGAATGCGCGCGATAAAAGACCCTGTGCGACGCCCACCGAAAATAGGCCGTCTGGTCGCCCTGGAACCAGCCCGCGAGCGAGCAGCCCGGCCTGAAATCCGCCGCGAAACGGCGTCGTCTTTCCGTCCGACACGCCAGCGCGGAAGAAGAGATCGATACCCCGGCTGTCGTCGCCCGATAAGCGCTGGTCGACCAGGACATAGGCGCCGACCGCCGTCCGCTTGGCGGGATCGCCGTTGGCGTCGCGCGCGTGCATGTCGTCCTGCTGCCTTGTATAGTGCCAGGCTCCGACCGCCAGCTTGCCGTTGATGCGCGTCCCTGCCTCAGCGATCAGGAGCGCGCCGTCGCGCATCCCGAAATCGATCCCCTCGGTATCGCCCAGCACGCCCGCCCGCGCATTCACGACGGCTGCGCGGACATAGCCGGAGTCAGCGACCGCGACGTTAAGCCGTATCGTCAGCGCCGTCGAGGGGAAGATCGAGGGCCCATTGGGGCCCGTCGCCGCCAGTTCCGATCCGATGCCGAACGCCGGCGCGATCAGCAGCCCGGCCGAATCATTCTGGTAGAAATCAACGTTCAGATCAGAGAGGCCCACCAGCAGTGCGGCACGACCGCCAGCAATGTCCTGTTCGATCCAAGCATCGTACAGCTTGGTGCGGCCCGCGGCGACTTCGATATTATCCACGCCCTGCAACGTACCCGCCAGCGCGTTGATCGATCCTCCACGATTGCTAAGCAGATGCAGATGCACCCGCGCGCCGCGCCAGCCGACCAGCCGGTCGAAGTCGACATCTGCGGTAACCTCTGCATTGTCGAGCACGCGTGCGCCCCGGGCATCGCCACCGGCTACGTTGCCCATGAAATCAAGCACGTAGCGACCCGCGATCGTGACGGCACGCGCCAGGGGTTCGGTCGCAGCTTCATTCGAAATGGACTGACCCGACACAGGCAAAGCCAAGGCTACGGACAACAAAAGCGCAAGACCTGCAAATCGAGGGCCCTTGAGAATCTTCATGAACCGCCTCCGACCACCTTTGTTCCCCCTATTATAGGAGTGGAATTGTGCCCCAGTGCCGAACAGGTCAGCAAAACATGAAGATGATGAAGCCGAGTTCAAAAGATGCGATGTCGTTGACCCGGGCGATCCGGATAGCAGGCGCCGTCCTGTTCGGACTGATGCTGCTCTGCGGCACGAGCGGCATCGGCGCGGCGTGGTTGCAGACTGCCGCATTGCATCGCCAGACCGAGGCGACGGCGCTGCTCTCCAACCACCAGGGCGCGGACATGATGCACGACGCCATCCGCAGCGACGTGCTCGCCACGTTCCAGGCCGCGGAACCGGGTAGCGCGATCAAGCCCAAGGATATCCAGAATGATTTCCGCGAGCATCTCGTCGCACTGCGCGAGGGGATCGCGGCCGACACGGCGTACACCGGCGACGCCGAAGTCGCCGCGGTGACGTCCAAGCTGGCCGTGCCGATGGAGGCCTATGTCCGTTCCGCGACGCAGGTCATCGATCGCGTCGGCCGCGATCCGGTCGCCGCGCGCGCTATGCTGCCGGGGTTCTTCGATCAGTTCCGTGTGCTTGAAGTGTCGATGGGCGCGGCGTCAGAGGCTATAGAGGCGAATTCGAAGCAGTCCGCCGAAAGTGCAGAGCAGGTCGGCACAGTCGCGATGATCCTGCTCGCCATCACGCTGGTGATCGGCATCGCAGGGACGCTGGTCTTCGTGGCGCTCGCGCAGCGCCGGGTCGTGCAGCCGATCATCACCCTCGCCGTTACGATGCGCGCGCTCGGCGAGGGTAACCTCGCCGCTGAGGTGACGGGGGCGGATCGCGGGGACGAGCTAGGCGATATGGCGAAGGCGATGCTCGCGTTCCGCGACCAGCTCCAGGCAGCCGAGGCCGCGAAAGAGGCACAGGCAACGCTGATCGTCGACAGCCTGGGTGCCGGCCTCACCGCGCTGGCACATGGCGACCTGACCGCCGAGGTCGTCGCCGATCTCCAGGCGCCGTTCACCGAGCTCAAGGACAATTTCAACAGCGCGGTCGGCGCCTTGCGCGGGCTGATCGGATCAGTCGCACAGGGCACGATGATGATCCGCACCGGGTCGCACGAGATCGCGCAGGCCAGCGAGGATCTCGCCCGGCGCACCGAAGGCAATGCCGCCAGCTTGGAGGAAACTTCGGCCGCGATCGCGCAGATGGACCAACGGCTCAAGGCGACCGCCGTTGCCGCCGGGCAGACGGTCGAGCGCGCGGACGGCGCGATCAACACTGTGGCCGGTGGGCGTGCAATCGCCGACGAGGCGGTCCAGGCGATGACCCGGGTCAGCGAAAGCGCGAAGGGTATCGACAGCGTGATTGAGGGGCTCGACAAAATTGCCTTCCAGACACGCGTGCTGGCGATGAACGCTGCAGTCGAGGCCGGGCGTGCCGGCGAGGCGGGACGCGGGTTCGCGGTGGTCGCCGATCTCGTCTCTGCGCTGGCGATGCGCGCCGAGGAAGAGGCTGGCCGCGCGCGCGACCAGCTGACCGCGACTCAA
The DNA here is from genome assembly GCA_946479185.1 of uncultured Sphingobium sp. The sequence continues at coordinate 3,120 of CAMLFF010000019.1, read as the reverse complement.
GCCGATATCGGCACTGCGGTGGACCGTGTGCAGCGAGTCGACGGCGCCTTGTCAGCGATCACGGCGGACGTCCGCGGGGTGCACAAACTGCTCGCCGGAATCGCGGACGACAACCGCGCGCAATCGAGCGTGATCACGGAGGTCAGTAGCGCGGTCGGCGCGATGGACCAGGCGACGCAGCAGAATGCGGCGATGGTCGAGCAGACCTCCGCTGCAGCGCGCAACCTCACCTTGGAAGTCACTGCGTTGTCAGAACAGGCTGCTAAGTTCCGCATCGGCGGTGTGCCGATTGAGGGTGCCGCGTCTAGGCAGACGAGTAAGCAGACTAGAGTGCATGAAGAACATGCCCGGACCCCATCGCAATCGCCAGCGATCAGGGCTACCGAAATGGCCAACGCCGGCATGGTCGGCAACAAGGTTGCAGCCTTCTAAGCCGCAGCGAATTCGGACTCCTTCGCTGGCATGACGATATGGATGAGGTGCCGCAACGCCTCCCCCTTACCCCAGCGCCAGCTCAATCAGCGCCATCGTTGAGGCATCAAAGCCCTGCGCGCCATCCGTTTCGATGGACTTGGCAATCTCCTTGCCCAGTTCCACGCCAAACTGATCGAAGCTGTTAATCTCCATCAAAATGCCATTGGCGAAGGTGCGGTGCTCGTAAAAGGCAATCAGCGCGCCCAGCGTGTGCGGGGTGAGCGCATCGATCAGGATCGTCGTTGAGGGCCGATTGCCCGGATAGGAGCGCGCCGGGTCGGCCGCGTTCGCCTTCCCCTGCATCAGCGCCGCGCCCTGGGCGAAGCAATTGACCAGCAGCGTGTGGTGATGCGCCGGGTCCAGCGCGTCGCCGGATTCGGTCACGGCGAGGAATTCCACCGGCACCACATGCGTGCCCTGATGGAGCAGCTGGAACACGGCATGTTGCGCGTCCGTGCCAACCCCACCCCAGGTTATCGCCGCCGTCGGGCCATCCACAGGTGAGCCATCGGCCTTCACCGCTTTGCCATTGCTCTCCATCTCCAACTGCTGGAGATAATCAGGCAGCAGGCGCAGGCGCTCGTCATAGGCGAACACGGCGCGGGTCTGGCAGCCCATGATGCGCGCGTAAAACTGGTCGACAAAGGCCGCGCGCAGCGGCGCATTGTCGCGCAGATCGCTGTGGCGGAAGTGGCGATCCATGCTGGCCGCGCCTTCCAGCAACGCCTCAAAGCCATCCCAACCGAGCGCCAGCGCAGCCGGAAAGCCGATGGACGACCAGAGCGAGTAGCGCCCGCCGACACTCTCGGAAAAGCCGAGGATGCGCGTCTCGTCAACGCCCCATTCGATGGCCTTTTCCGGCGCGGCAGTGAGCGCGATCACCTGACCATAGGGGTCTTCCACGCCCGCCTGCGTCATCCAGTCAATGGCGCTGGCGGCATTCAGCATCGTCTCGGTCGTCGTGAAAGTCTTGGATGCGATGACCAGCAAGGTGTGCTGCGGATCGAACCGCTCCATCGCCTGCTCGATCGCGACGCCATCCACATTGGAGACGATGGCGACATCATAGCGCCCGGCATCCTCCGCCAGCGCGGTGACCAGCAGGTTCGGCCCCAGCGCCGAGCCGCCGATGCCGACATGCAGGATATGGCGGATCTCGCCCAGCGCACCCGCCTCAATCACCTCGACCAGCGTGCGCATCTGCATCTTGTGCTCGCGCGCGATTTCCACGCTCTGTACATTGCCCTCACCGCGCTCCGCCGTGTGCTCGACCGCGCGACCTTCCGTATTGTTGATCGCATCGCCATTGAACATCGCGGCACGCTTGGCGTTAAAATCCACCGCCTGCGCCAGCGCCTCAAAGGCCGCGAGTGAAGACTCCGTCAGATGCGTCTTGGAAAAGTCGAACCGCAGGCCATTCTCGCTCAGCACATGCCCGGCCAGCCGATCTGGCTCATCACGGAATAGATCGCGCAGATCCGGCACGGCCAGCGCCTTGAGGTCAGTCCAGCAGGCGGCGATCTTGGCAGAGTCAGTCATGGGGTGGTCAAGCTCCGGTAAGGGAAGAAGCGGGCCGGGCATATCCAATCGCCGCAGCTTTTGCACGTGCGAAGGCGCCCGATATGCTTGACGCAGGCGCTCATGCCTCGCAAAGACGGGCGCTACAGCCATTGCCGCTTATATCGCAGCCAGGAAAGTCCGCGCCTCCATGTCCCAGAAATCCGAGACGCGGGACTTCCTGTGGTTTTTGCTCAAGCTGGTGGTGATTGTGGTGCTCATCCGCTCGCTGCTGGTCGCGCCATTCAACATCCCGTCTGAATCCATGCAGCCGCGCCTGCTCATTGGCGATTATCTGCTCGTCTCCAAATGGCCCTATGGCTATTCGCGCTACAGCCTGCCCTTCCATCCCGATCTGTTCGAGGGCCGGGTCTTCAAAAAGGTGCCGGAGCGCGGCGATGTGGTGGTGTTCGCAGCGCCGCGCAATCCCGATGAGGACTGGATCAAACGCGTCATCGGCCTGCCGGGCGATTATATCCAGATGCGCGATGGCGTGGTGTATTTGAATGGCCGCGCCGTGCCCAAGCGCCGCATGGATGATCTGGTGATCCCGGTCACAGCAAATATGCTCGCCGCCGCCAAGACCGAGAACGCAATCTCCCCCTGCTTCATGCCGGGTTTCGAGACGGCGGATGCCCAAGGCGTGCGTCAATGCCGCTATCCGCGCTATCGCGAAACATTGCCGAACGGCAAAAGCTATGAAGTGCTGGACCTTATCGAGACTCCGGCAGACAATACGGGCGTCTATATCGTTCCACAGGATCATGTCTTCGTGATGGGTGATAATCGAGATCGCAGTGCAGACAGCCGCATCGCCGTGGAGAATCGCGGCGTTGGCGCGCTGCCGGTCGATCATCTGGTCGGCCGCGCGATGGTGAGCTTCTTCTCGACCGATGGCTCCTCCAGCTTGATCCTGCCTTGGACCTGGTTCACTGCCGCCCGGCCCGAGCGCATTGGTGAAGGCTTTTGAGCAACAACCCGGCCCTTGATGCATGGCTGGTCGGCCTGATCGGTCGCACGCCCGGCAATGCCGCACTGTATGAGATCGGAAGAGCGTCGTGTAGGGAAAGAGTGTAGATCTCGGTGGTC
>CAMLFF010000018.1 GCA_946479185.1 uncultured Sphingobium sp. | reverse complement strand
AGCATGAGCTGGTTCATCAGCCCATCGACGCTGCCGTTGAGGCCATACCCATAAACATAGCCATCGCGGGCGGCCCCGCTTGCGCCGCCTTGCTGGAGAAAGGCCAGCAGCGAAAAGCAGCCGTCCGGCTCATTGAAGAAGGGGAAGCGCGCGCGCGACTGCTCGCTCCAATCCTCCCAAACCACCGGGCTGGACCCACCCCCATTGCGCCAGGTCGTGCCACCGTCCGGTGAATGAATGAGCTTTGCGCCCGTCCAGCGCCGGGGGCGATCCTGCACATCATCGAGTGTGGCGAGGGCCTGATAGATGTTCTGGCCAATGGCGATCACGCCATGACCATAATAATGCGGCGCGCCTTCGGGATGGGCGGCCCGATCGACAATCGGATAGCCTTGCACCTGCGCGAATGCAGCGCTTTGCGGCGGGCCATCGACTGTCCACAAGCGCGTGCTGAAGAAGGTCGCTGGCGGCGGTGCCCAACCGGGACCATCATTCACCACGACGATCTGGCGACCATCGCCCAATACCGTCATCTTGTAGCCATCGCCCAGCCCACCCAGCCGGGTGACGGTTTCTTTCGCGGGCAGGGCACCACCGATTGGCGAGGCGCCGCGCCGCGCCGGAGCGGCGAGAAGCGGCGTTAGCCCGCCACCGGCGAGGTACGAGGTTAGCCCCAGCGCCAGGCTTTGGCGCAGGAAGTCGCGTCTGCGGTTCATCGGCAGTCTCCGGTGTCGGGGCCGCGCCGTCAGGCAACGGCCCGCGCGTGCGCTTACTTGATCTCGTCGGCTGTCTTCATCTCGACTGTGCCGTCCGCACCTACCTTGAACAGCGGGTCCTCACGACCGCAGAAATATTCCTCGATCTGATAATCGGGGTTCCGCTTATAACCATAAGTGAAGGTGTAGGGCGCCAGCAGCCGTTGCGGATCGGTGATGGTGATGGTGTCTTCCATCAGGTCAGGCCCGGTCAGCCGAATGCGTTCTACGATGGTCATTTCAGCGCTGAATGGAATCTCGAAGAAGTGCGCGCCTTCCTGCACGCCCTTGGTGGTCACCACCAGCGTGTCGCCCTCCCATTTGCCGGTCGAGAAGCCATAATAATTAGGGTTGAGCTCTTCGAGCGCTGGCATCGGCCGGTTGAGGTGGATGCGCCGCGTCTGCGTCAGGAACTCCGCGAGCACTGTCACCCGTCCCGGCGTCTGCAGGATTTCGAGCGGGAAGATCGCGCCCATGATCATCGGCATGCCCTCGGGCAGGCATTGCGTGCTGGGGTCAACCCGCGGCGTGCCCGCCTTGAGGAGCGCATCGCGCTCGGCGCGCAGATTTTTCCAGGCGGTGGCGTAAGGCTCCTTCAACTTCGGGCCGTCGCCGGGCACTGGAAGTTCCAGAAAGGAAAGCTCCTGACCGGCGAAAGGATCGGGGTAGATTTCCCACACACCGGAGATATCCGGCTCTTTGGCGGACGCTGCAGCGGGTGCCAGATTGAAGCTCGTAAAGGCAAGTGCTGCTGCAAGAAGCAGCGCAAGATTTGGTTTGCGCATTCCCAGTCTCCTGTCTGGCCGGGAGTGCCAGCCAGGCCCATTTCTATTCTCGGTGGGGTGCAGTGCCGGGTTACCAGCCGGCCAGCGTGCGCCCGTCAGGAAGCTTGATCGTGTTGAGCATGCCGCCCGGCTGGCCATTGCGCAGCGGATAGAAGCTCACATCCACCTTGTCGCCAGCCTTGAGCGAGTTGAAGGCCCAGCCGCCCTTGCGCATCATGTTCACGCTGCTGCATTCGAAAACGTAGCGGGTGACTTTCGACCCTTCCTGCACATTCACCACAACGAAGGAATGGGGATTGGTGAAGCGAAACTGCGACACCGTCACCGAGGCTTTCTTCAACATCTTCGTCTGATCGAACATCGCGAACGAATGGTGGGCCAGAGCTGGCCCGGCCAGCGCTGCACCAAACACGCACAGGGTGATTGCCGTCGCAGCAATCTCTCCAAAACGCTTCATATACCCGTCTCCTTATCGTGCGCGCGGTCGGCAATGCACCAGCTGAGGCTGATGCCAGACATCATAGATGCCTCCACCGTCACAGTGGCGGTGCGCCCGCGCGCCAAGTTCTTCCAACGATGCAAGGCTAATGTGATCGGGGTGCGTCACGAAGGCGATTACAGTTGTGAAACCGTTACGAACGGCGCGAAAATCCTCGAAATTACAGGGGTTTTGCGCGTAACCTCATTATATACCTTCATGCGGTCTCATGTTGCTAAATGGCTCCATTGTTGCAATCTGTGACGTGTGGACCAGACCGATGATCCTGTGAAACCAGTCCAGTTGAACGAGCGCCATACAGGCCTTGTTGAAGCGTCTGGTGCTGCGCGCGCCGCGCTTGAGGCCAGCCGGTCGGATCGGTTGCTCCGGCTGTTCGACTATCTCCTGTCAAAGAGCATGGCTGGAGAGGCACCGTCGGAGCAGCAGATCGCCGCCGATGTCTTCAGCGCAGATGATGCGCTGCCCGGCGGGCAGGACCCCAATGTGCGCGTCTATGTGCATCGACTGCGCAAGGTGCTTGAGACGGTTTTTGCGACTGCAACAGGCCCAAAGCTGCACATTCCCATCGGCGAATATCGTGTCCGGTTGATCGACCAGGCCGATGGGGCGGCGCAATCGGTTTCGCCGCCGCCCACTATTGCGCGCGGCGCAACGCGGTGGCGCAAGCTTGGCCTCATCATCCTGTCAGGCGTGGCTTTGCTGCTCGCAATGCTACTCGGCTGGCGCTTGCTGGACCGCGCGCCACCGGCGCTGGCGCAAACGCTCGTCTGGCACGCGCTAAGCGAGAGCGAGCGCCCGCTCATCGTGGTCGCGGGGGACTATTATCTCTTCGCCAAGCTGAAAGGCGCTGCCGCAGCCCCGGATGGCGAGCCGCAATTGGTCTGGGACAAGGCTGTGCCGACCCGTGAAGATTTGACCGTTCTGCAAATGCTCGATCCTGCGCGGGCGGACGCCGTGGTGGATTATAACCAGCAGTTCGTCTCCGGCGGCACCGTCGAGGCGCTCTCGACCGTCCGCGCCACGCTCATTCAATTGCCAGCGCTGCGCCGCAAGGCCGTGAAGCTCATCCCTGCCTCCCAATTGACGCCGGAAATGCTCAAATCATCCGACATCATTTATGTGGGGCAGTTCAGCGGCATGCCCGCGCTGTTGCGTGACCCGCTAGAGCAGGCATCCGGCTTCCGCATCGATCCAGGTTTTGATGGGCTGACCGACCGCGGCAGCACCAAGCGCTACCAGTCGGACGGGATGAGCCTGATCGATGAACGAATTGGACGGCGCGATTTTGCTTATCTGGCAAGCAGCCCTGGCCCCGCTGGCAATCAATTGCTCGTGATTGCGGGCATTGGGGATGCGGGGCTCAAGGAGGCCGCGCAGCTCACGGGCAATCTCGCGCAAATGAAGAGTCTCGGGCTGGAGCTCAGTAAGTCGCAAAGCGGGTTCGAGGCGCTCTACCGCGTCAGGACGATCAAAAACGTCAATATTGGTGCGACTCCCTTGCTTAATCGACCACTGCGCTCGACGGGGATGTGGGACCGATCCGGCGAATTGGAGCCATATCGGCCTCTCGAGAACCATAACGTAGCGATTGACCAGCGGTGAGAGAAACAAGGCTTTGTGGCCTGTCCGCGAGCAGTAAGCTTCTGGCCGTTTTGGCAATGGTTGCGCGGGGCGATCCTCTGCACATTTCGGGCATGAAACCCGTCCTTCTCGCTCTCGCTCTGTCCATCTTTTTGCCCAGCGCGGCCTGGGCCGATCCTATCGAGGATCTGGTCACGCAGGAAATGGCGCGCAGCAACACGCCCGGCGTCGCCGTGGCGGTGGTGGATGGCGGACGCACCGCGCGGGTCCAGGGCTTTGGCAAAGCCAATATCGAGCATGGCGTACAGGTGCATACCGATACCCTGTTCAAGGTTGGCGCAGCCGGCACGCAGTTCACGGCAGCCGCGGTCATGCTTCTCGTTGAAGATGGCAAGATCGCGCTTGATGCGCCCGTGACGCGCTACCTGCCCAAAGCCCCCGCAAAATGGAGCAAGGTGACGATCCGCCATCTGCTCGGTCACACATCCGGTCTGCCCGCCACGCCCAATGGCGATTTTCGGACGGATTATTCGAATGATGAGCTGCTCGGCATCATCGCCGCCCAAGAGCTTAATTTCCCCGCAGGCACGCATTGGCGCTTCAGCTACGCGGGATATATCGTGCTCGGCTTTGTCATACAGGAGGTGACGGGAGAGCATTGGACCAGTTTCGTGACTCGCCGGATCTTCAATCCATTGGGCATGAACACCGCGCGCGGGATCGACGAGATGGCGATCGTCCCCAATCGCGCGTCTGGCTATGAGGTGCGCGAGGCTGGGCTGCGCAACGCGGAGTGGGTCTCCCCTACCGCCAATTCGACCGCGGATGGCTCGCTTTATCTTTCGGTGCTCGACTATGCGGCATGGGCACAGGCTGTCTCGCAACGCCGCCTGTTGAGCGCGCAATCCTGGGACATATTGGCGCAAGAGGCGCGCTTGGGGACTGGCGCGACCTGCGCCTATGTGCCGGGATGGTCGGTCAACGCACTCGGAACGCGCAAGGTCTGGGAGCAGCTGGGCAGCTGGCAGGGTTTCCAGACTTATACGCTCCGATATCCGGATCGGGACCTTGCCATCGCCGTCTATGCCAATGGCGAGCAGGCCGATGTGAAGCGCATCGCACGCAGCATCGCCGGGGTGACCGATCCCGCCCTCACCGTGCCACCCGCGAGTCCGCGCACGGATGCCGATCCTGTCACCACCGCTAAAGCGCGTGCGTTCATTGAGGCTTTGGCGAAAGGCCAAGCCCGCGCTGGCGATTTCGCGAAATTCGCCAAGCTCGATTTCGACGAACTGACCGCGCTCTATTCCGCAATGCTGGCTGACCTCGGAGACCTTACCGAATTCGCGCCGTTCGATCCGTCGCCGCGCTGCGGTGAGACATCTTATCGCTACCGCGCGCGCTACGCCAAAGGCATGGTCGATATTCAGCTGCGGCTGACCGTGACAGGCAAAATCGTCAACCTCGATATTGCCCCTTTGAGCGATTGGAACGATCCGCTGTGAGCGCCCAGGGCTATAAAGGCAGTTGGCCCAAAAAGGCGGAACTGTGACCGAACTTGCAATCCATAAATATTCATCTGCATATATTCTGCAGTGAGAATAAGCGCCACGCTGATAATGAGGGAACTCCTCGGCGTGTGGCGGGAGGGTTGCGACATCCACGCAATCGCTCGATCGTTCACAATGGGGGAATAGATGAGCTTTCGGAAATTCAGTCGCGCCGCTCTGTTGTTCGGATCCCTGCCAATGGGGGCTGTCCTCGCTCATGCGCAGGAGGTTCCGCCTGAGAGCGCCGCTTCCGCCGACATCGGGGAAATCCTGGTCACCGCCAACCGCCGCGAACAGAGTGTCAGTAAGGTGCCCGCGAGCATCGTCGCAATGGGGCAGCTGGAGCTGGACAAGCAAGGTGTCCGCTCGATCAATGATATCGCGCAGATCACGCCGGGCATCACATTCGGGCAAAGTTCCGTGCTTTATGGAACCGGTCAGACATCGATCGCTATCCGAGGCGTGGATTCCGCGTCGGGCATTCCCACAACCGGCATCTATATCGACGATACCCCGCTGCAGACACGCATCGGTGTTAGTCCTTCGCTCAGCAATCCCTACCCGCAAGTGTTCGACATCGAACGCCTCGAAGTCTTGCGAGGCCCACAGGGCACGCTGTTCGGGAGCGGATCGGTTGGTGGCGCGATACGCTTCATCCTTCCCGGCCCCGAATATCGCGATACCAAGCTCTACGGGCGGACCGAATTGGCGACCACGCAGAATGGAGCGATGAGCTATGAGGCCGGCGTTGCAGGGGGCGCCCCGATCGTCGAGGACAAGATCGGCTTCCGTGCCAGTGTCTGGTATCGTCATGATGGCGGCTACATCGATAGACTGGATCGCTATTCGAAGGCGGAGCTGGACAAGGACATCAACAGCTCGAACACGCTTTCGTCCCGTCTGATTCTGGGCATGAAAGCGGGCGAGAATCTGACGATCACACCGTCGATCTTTTATCAGTACCAAAAGATCGCCGACGGATCGCGCTTTGAACTTGCCACATCTGATCTTTCCAAGGGCGATCTTAAGCTGAGTCTGAACAAGGTTGCTGAACCGCTCGAAGATCGGTTCTATCTGCCCGCGTTGAAGATGGAACTTGACCTGGGTGTCGCCACGCTGGTTTCGGACACATCCTATTTTACCCGCAAGACCAGCAGCACGAGTGACGATACGACGCTCAACATCGCGCTTAATGCGGGGATTACGGGGGACTTTCCTCCAGGGTTCGAGAACGATACCTTCTTCACTGCAAATCGGACGAAGCAGACGGCCTTCACGCAGGAATTACGGCTGCAGGACAACAGCTCGAGCGACCGCTTCAACTGGATCGTCGGCCTGTTCTACCAGAAATCCTATGTCCGCGATCAGTTCGCTGGAAGCGTTCCCCGGGCGCTCGATCTGATCAACTATGGCGCGGCACTGAGGGACGAACCGCTCACGCCATCGCTAACCGACATCTTCGGTGTCGAGCTTTACCAAGGTGAATTTTTCGTGGCCCAGCGCAACGAGCACCATGATCGGCAGTTCGCGGCCTATGCGCAGGCAGATTATGAGATCGTTCCGCACGTCAAGCTGACGGCAGGCGCGCGTTATACGATCGCGAACTACAAGTTTAACGGCTTCACCGCCGGGCCCCTCTATTCCACCGAGGGGCGCGTGGACACCGGCGACACGACGGTCCGCAATCTGACGCCGAAATTCGCGGCGTCTTTTCAAGCCGACAAGAATAATCTCTTCTATGTCAGCGCAGCGAAGGGCATTCGCGGCCCGGGCGTTTCGCCTCCGGTTGGCGCGCGTTGCGCCGATGAGGCGGCGGCGATCGGTTTCGATCCTTACGCAACGCTCCAACTCAAGCCCGATTCCATCTGGAGCTATGAGATCGGCAGCAAGAACCGGCTGTTCGGAGGCAAGGTCGCGATCGATGTGTCGGCCTACCGGATCGCATGGAAGAACGTCCAGAATATGTTCAACCTGCCGATTTGCACGGTTTACGCCGCCCTGAACTTGGGCGACGCGCAGGTGGACGGCTTCGATCTTTCCATCACCGTCAAGCCCGTGCGCCAACTGACGCTGGGCATGTCGGCGGCCTACACCGATGCGCGCTACACGACGGAAATTCCGGGCCTCAACGGCACTACCGTCCGCAAGGCGGGCGAACCCTTCCCGCGGGTGGCACCCTGGACGATCCAGCTGAACGGGGAGTTCACGCAGCCTGTCGACAATGCGGAGCTCTATGCGCGTGCCGACTTCAGCTACAGCAGCCGCATCCGCAAACCGCTCGATCTCGACTCGGTGTTGACCGATCCCGAATTGCCTCGTCCGCCAGCCGCCTCGCAGCTCGACATGCGCGTGGGTGGGCGGATCGATCGAGGCGATGGCAGCAGCGTGGACGTCAGCCTGTTCGTCAACAATGTGACCAACAGCCAGCCGCTGTTGAGTCTGTACCACGAGATCCCGGGGTCGGTCTGGTATCGTTCGGGCACCTTCCGTCCCCGCACGATCGGCGCTACGATTTCCGTGCGGCGCTGAAACGCCGGGCAACCATTGCCATCGCGTGGCAGTGGTCGATAATCGGCCTGCACGCTCCCTTTGGAGGCCTGCAGGCTGATTTCGTTGACGAAGATGCGAATGCGTTACGCGCCGGTGCGACGGTTGCAACAATAGTGCGAGGAGTAGCATGATGATGTTCACAAGGCTCGGGTCATGCGCGATCATGGCAGCTATGATCACCCTGTCTCTCCCATCGGTGGTGAATGCGCAGAGCAAGTCAGCGACCGGGTCGGCGGATCGCCAGGCCCGAACCTTCGCCACTGAGCCCGCCATCACAGGCATATGGGAACTCTACCCCGATCCGTTTGGGGGATCAGAGGATACCGTCATTGAACTAACGGCCCCTGAAGGTGGCCCGAAGCTGAAAGAGCCATACGCCACCCAATGGAAGGAACGTGTGGCGCGTAGAGAGGCAGCGCTCAAGGCTGGCACGCCGTTGGCGGATCGCAGCACGCTGTGCCTTCCCGAAGGCATGCCCCTCATCATGGGAGCGATCTTCCCTATCCAGATTCTCCAGAATCCAGGACAGGTTACCGTTCTGGCCGAGTTTCTGACGCAAACCCGTCGCATTCATCTCGACAAGGCAATGCCGCCTTTGGATGAGATCCCTCCTTATTATTACGGCTATTCGGTCGGCCGGTGGGAGGGAGACACGCTGGTCGTCACCACTGCGGGCATTCGCGAGGACACCGAATTCTACGACATCCCCCATAGCCGCGAGATGAAAATCACCGAACGCATCCGGCTGACTGAGCCCGGCTATATGGAAAATCGGATCACAATCGAAGACCCCGTCATGCTCGCCGAGCCCTATCGCTTCACATATGGGTACAAGCGGAACGACGCGTACGAAATCAACGAATATTTCTGCACAGCGGCGGACCAGCTGATCGAGCTGAACGCCGATGGGACGGTATCGATGAAGACCGATCACGGCGACGACAAATAGCGACTTGCTGTCGCGCCACACGATGTCGCAACCTGTCCGGCACGAATGCTGGTTAGGTCCGCATTGCTGGCGCTGCTATGCCGATGCATACTGCAGTCACCGCCTGCGTCTGCGGGTGCCGACTGTCGCCGAGATGGACCGAAACATATCCGGGCGTGAAGGGCGCCGCTTGACGATAGCGTCGACCTGCTTGTCACGGCCCATTATAGGCTTCCGATCCGCGCTGCGCATTGGGAAGCGAACGCACCAGCGACCGTCAAAATGCGCTTGTAGCGGAGCGGACGGCCACGGCAGGCTGGCCAGTGTGCGCGACCTTGGTACCTAAAGCCCCAGTTCGTCCAATCCGGGATGGTCCTCCGGTCGTCGCCCGAGCGGCCAGCGAAACAGCCGCTCCCCTTCGGAGATCGGCAGGTCGTTGATGCTCGCGATCCGGCGCGCCATCAGGCCATCACTCGCAAACTCCCAATTCTCATTGCCATAAGAGCGACACCAGGCCCCTGCATCATCATGCCATTCATAGGCGAAGCGCACCGCGATCCGGTTGCCGTCATGGGCCCACAGACCCTTGATCAGTCGGTAATCCTGCTCACGGCTCCACTTCGCAGTCAGAAAGGCGATGATAGCATCGCGCCCTTCAAGAAATTCGGAGCGGTTCCGCCACTGGCTATCCTCGGTGTAGGCAAGCGCCACGCGCGCTGGATCACGGCTGTTCCAGCCATCCTCGGCGGCACGGACCTTTTGCAATGCGGTCTCATGGGTGAACGGCGGGAGGGGCGGTCGCGACATCAGCAAATCCTTTCAAGCAAAAGGCGTGGCGAACTCAAGGCGAATGCCACCGGGAATAAAGATGAGGAAGTGGCGCGTCGATGACCCCGGTAGAATGGGGCTGGGCGCTGCATCGACCACCAACTCCGGATGCGCCGTCACCGCCTCCCATGCCGCCTCTAGTGCGGCATCGTCGGCAACTGACAGCGAGAGATGATGGAGACCGATGTTGGCGCGCCGATCGAAGGCCCGGGCAGTCAGCGGGTCCGCTGCGCGCCACAATGTCAACAGGATCGCTCCGTCCGACACGAAGATGGAGGGATAGTCGGGCACGCCGCCCACCTCAGCGAAACCCAGCGTGCCACAGAAGAAGGCGCGCGCCTGATCGAGGTCGGGCACGGTGAGGCCGACGTGGTGGACGCCTTGAGTGAGTTTGCCGGTCATGATGATGTTCCTTCCAGTTGGGCGACGCGAGCACGCAGCGCCGCGATCTCGTCGATGAGGGGTTGGGAAGCGCGCCGCACCTCCGTCTCGGTGAAGCGCGGCGTGATGTGCTGCGGGCAGTTCCAGTCGAATCCGATAACGTCGATTAGGAAGACACGCTCCGGCTCGGCAGCATAGTCGGGCGGCATGAGTGGGGCGATGTTCGCTGGATCCTCGCTGGAATAGGCATGGCCGATAATCTTGAGGCGGCGGCGGTTCGGATAGTCCATGAGGAATAGCGAGACACGGTCATCAGCCGCGACGTGTGCGGCGGAGAGATATTGCCGGTTGCCGCGATAGTCGGCGAACCCGATGCGATTGCCCTCGATATGTCGAAGGAACCCCGTCGGCCCGCCGCGATGCTGGACATAAGGCCAGCCATCCTCGGAAACGCTCGCCATGTAGAAACTGTCGCGGGCGGCGATGAAGTCCAGTTCGCGCTCTGTCAGCACGTCGACCGAACCCGCGTCCGCTTCCATGCGGGCATAGGAAGCGCGCGATCCCGCTGCCACTTGCATGGCGCGGGCACCGGGACCGAAGAGGGTATGGAGAAATGTCTGCGCCATGGATGGAGATATAGCGCATTGCGCCTGGCACGATAATCGGTGATGATCGACGTTTACTATTTCATTATGGGGAATAATGGACCGCTTTGAGAGCCTCTCCGTTTTCGTCGCCGTGGCCGAGCAGCGCGGCTTCGCGGCAGCGGCGCGAGCGCTGTACATGTCGCCGCCCGCCGTCACCCGTGCGGTCGCCGCGCTGGAGCGGCATCTGGGCGTGACGTTGTTCCATCGTTCGACGCGGGCCGTGTCATTGACCGACGAGGGGGCGGTCTTGCTCGACCGTGCGCGGCGGATACTGGCAGACCTGCGTGAGGCGGAGCAGATTGCCATGGGCGGGCGGTCCGTGCCGCGAGGGCAGCTCTATGTGACCGCGCCGGTAATGTTCGGGCGCCTGCATGTACTACCCGTCATCAATGCGCTGCTGGCGAGCCACGCGGGTCTGAACGCGCGCATGATGCTGCTCGACCGCAATGTCCGCATCATCGAGGAGGGCATCGACGTTGCGGTGCGGATCGGGGCGCTGGCGGACAGCACGCTGCGCGTCGTTACAATCGGCTCGGTCCGGCAGACCATCGTGGCAAGCCCGGCCTATCTTGCCAAACATAGCGTGCCCGTCGATCCTGCCGAACTTGCCAGCCATCATTCTATTCTGGGCAGCGGAGTACGCGTTGGCAGCACATGGCCTTTCGGTACACGGGGCGACAGGATCATGGAGGTGTTCCCCCGCCTGACCGTCAACAGCATTGATGCGACCATCGCTGCCGCTGAGGCGGGCGTGGGGCTCGCCAATGTGTTGAGCTACCAATCGGCCGCAGGCATCGCGAACGGACAATTGGTGGAGGTGTTGGCGGATCATGCTCCATCCCCCATGCCGGTAAGCCTCCTCTATGATCCAGGTCGGGCGGCAATGCCTGCGGTTCGCGTGTTCATTGAGGCTATGCAGGAACAGGGGAGGCTCGGAGCGTGGTCTTGATCAAGATCGGTGCGAGATAGGCGCGGGCTCATTTAGTAAAAATCGCGGCTGCAGACGCACTCGGCCGCTTGGGCACCAGGATCGTAGCTCGCGGGTGGTTAAGGCCGGCAAGCCGGCCCTCGCCCTTTCCGGGAATCCAATATCAAACAAACCTGATTGGAAGTTGTCATTCCAATCATGATCAGCAGTCGCCAACAAAGCCGGCGTTCGATGTCGCAACGGCCTCCCTAATGGCAGCTGCTTCCCCTTTTGATGCACCGGTGTGGCCCGGTCCGCATCAGGCGCCAAGTTTCCAAATTACGGAATTAAGTTCACGCCGCCGTTAAAGAGATTGACGGGGCATGAGCTCACCTACTTTCATGCAGGCAACGCGGCATAGACTGCAACAGGAGGGATGTGGTGATGATCGCCCCCAATGTATTGAGGCACAAACTGTTTTTTCCGGGCGGCTTCTTGGCGCTCAAGATGCAGCCGACGCCATGATCGATCACGCGCCTATGGGGGTAAGCCGTTGCCGCCCTTCGGCGATGTGCGTGATCGCTGCCCAACCTGTTCCTGCGCCGTCCCGCGACCGCGGGGTTGATATGCTTTTTGCCGCGTCAAGGCGGCATCTGGGGCTTTGTACTTCAAAAGCTGTTGCGGCTCGCATTTGTAAGAAGTCGATGATGTGCTGGGGGATTAAGCGCCGCCCAAAAGGGGGCCTCACCGGCGCCGGTGTGCGACCTCCGAATGAGACCAGGTCAAGCCAGACAGGTCCATCGGCAGATGCACGCTCGGTCAACCTCATCATGTCTTTCGGGCCTCTTCTTTTACAACCCAGCAACGATCCCCATGCGTCCGACATCTGAACCCCTTACCGCTCGCATAAAGGCCCCTTCCGCCGAGCGTATTCCGGGGCAGGAGGCCCGCGCTCCATGGCCATGGCAATCGACTTGGCCATTCATGATGTTGATGGTCGTCTCCATCTTCAATTATCTCGATCGATCGCTGCTCGGCCTCGCCTTGCCAGCGATCAAAGCGGAAATGGGCGTGTCGGACACGGCGCTAGGTTTGGTGTCCGGCGTTGCCTTTATCGTGATCTATTCGCTGATGGGACTTCCCATTGCCTGGGCTGCCGATCGTTTCAACCGCCGCACGATCATTTCCATCGGCATCGCATTTTGGAGCGTGGTTACGCTTGCGACAGGTTGGGTCACAAACATCTGGCAGCTCGCCTTTGCGCGCTTTCTTTTGGGTGCTGGTGAGGCGAGCAGCACAGCACCGGCCAATTCAATGATCGCTGATTTGTTCCACCCGACGCGTCGCTCTCTGGCGCTTGCCATCTACGGGATGGCCGCGACGATTTCGCACATTCTGCTGTTTCCGGTCGCTGGATGGATAACGGAGACATATGGCTGGCGCGCCATGTTCATTGCCGCTGGCGCTCCGGGCATTTTGGCTGCTCTGGCGTTTTGGCTGACCGTTCAGGAGCCAGTACGCACGGCACCGCCGCCTGCCCGAGCGCGTTCACCCATCGCCTCAATCCGCCATGATATACGCGCGCTGCTCTCCAACCGATGCTATGCTTGGATGCTGCTCGGCATGACGTTCATGGGATCGAATATCTGGGCGACTGGCACTTGGACCCCGACCTTCTTTCAGCGGGTTCACGGCCTGACGATGGCGGAAGCGGCAACGATTATCGGTCCGTCCCGCGGCATTCTGGGCGCGGCGGGCATTTTGCTTGGAGGCTTGCTTGTCGATCGGTTGCGCAATAGCCAGCTACGCTGGAGAGTCGGCATCCCAGCCATTGCGTGCGTGGCGATCGGCCCTGCCGAACTGTTGTTCCTGCTCGGTGATGAGACGGCCATCTGGGTGCTGGGGTTTGCCGCTGCCAGCTTTTTCACTCTGGTGCATCAAGGTCCGGTTTTCGCGGCTGTTGCCAATGTCGTGGACCCCAATCAGAGAGCGTTGGCGATCGCAGTGCTGCTCTTTGGCGGCGGTCTGGTCGGCAACATCATCGGCCCGACGGCGGTGGGCGTGTTGAACGATGTTCTTGCGGCGCAGTTCGGTTTGTCAGCTATCCGCTATTCCTTGCTGCTGATCGCAGTCACGCCGCTTTTTGCGGCTGCGTGCTTCTGGCGCGCATCTCACTTCTATGTGCGATCCGCTAACGAGGAAGTCTGAACGCCGAGCGCTTCGCAAGCTAGTTCGCGGGATGAGTTGATTTCGAAAATCCTAATTTGCGAGACTTGCCAGTATTTCGCCCATGCGACGTTGAGAAAGCAATGATAACCGCGTGACAAAGTAAATTTGACTTTGTATACCGAGAATCATGGATGGGATATCTGGAACGGCCCGCAAGAGGCTTGGCGTGCTTGCCAATGAAGCGCTGCGATTTGGTAGTGGTCGCCAAGGTGCAGCTATAATTATGGCATTGGGAGTGGTCTATCTCGCCGCATTGGGCGTCGCTTTCCCTGTGAAGGGCGATGAAGTGGCATTGGCCGAAAACGCGCCGCATCCACTGATCGGCAAATATTGCATGTCGTGCCATGACTCAGAGGAGCGGGTCGCGGGCCTGTCCTTTGAAGGGATGGACTTCTCTCACGCCTCCAAAAATGCCGCCGTGTGGGAAAAGGTCGTCCGCAAAATGAGCGCGGGTGCTATGCCGCCGCTCAACAACCCACGTCCCGATGCGGCAGAAATGGCGTCTTTCCTTGGCACGTTGACTGGCAAGCTTGATGAGACGCCGGCGCCACTCTTGCCCGCTGGCCTGCGTCGCCTCAACAGAACCGAATATGCGAATGCCGTGCGAGATCTCATCGGGCTGGAGATCAATTCAGCAGATTATTTGCCGCCCGATGCTGCAACCGGTGGGTTCGACAATATTTCAAATGTTTTGACCACGTCACCGGCACTTATCCAGGGCTATCTAAATGCAGGGCTGAAGATCAGCAGCATCGCGACGGGCGACAAGGCGCTCGAATTGACGCGCACTGTTTACAACGCGCCCGGCAAGCTCGTGCAGACTAAGCATCTCGATGGGCTGCCGCTGGGGACGCGCGGCGGCATTCGGGTTGGCCATTTCTTCCCGGTCGATGGCACATATGAGATTAGTGTGCGCAGCGGCACGGGTGGCTTTATTGCGGGGCGCCGCGCTCCAGCCCCTATGCCCGCAGTCAATCTGACGATCGATGGTCGTCGCTTGACGCTGGGCAAGGACAGCAAAATTCGCGTCAAGCTCGGCGCCGGGCGGCGCATGATTACCGCAGCGCTGCTCGACGATGTCGCGGGCGCCGGTGTGAATGATCTCTACGCGAACTATCTGACCAAGGGCCTTGTCCTCAACGTTGCGATCAACGGGCCATTTGCAACCGAAGGACCGGGACGAAGTGCGCCCCGTGCGACCGTGTTTACCTGCCGTCCGAAAACATGGATGGAAGAAAAGCCCTGTGCTCGTTCCATCCTGACCCGCCTCGGCAGCCTCGCCTTCCGCCGCCCGCTCAAGCCGATGGGCGACGAGGTGGAAGCCATCATGAAGCTCTATGACAAGGGGCGCGCGCAGGGCAATTTTGAAGACGGTGTTCGCGCAGGTCTGTCTTATATTCTCGTCGATCCGCGGTTCATCTACAGATTTGAGCAGCCGGCTGCGAAGGACAATTTCGCGATCAGCGATCTCGACATGGCGTCTCGCCTGTCCTTCTTCCTGTGGAGCAGCATTCCGGACAAGCAATTGCTCGATCTGGCGGCGGCAGGAAAACTCAGCGACCAGGCGATCCTCGATCAGCAGGTCAACCGCATGCTCGCTGACCCTAAAGCCGAAGCCCTTGTCGATAACTTTGCCACCCAATGGCTGCATCTGCGTGAATTGCGGTCAGCGCAGCGAGAGAGCGCCGACTTTGATGACAATCTGCGTTCGGCATTCGAGAATGAGACTAAGGGGCTGTTCCGCTATGTGATGCTGCAGAACCGGCCGATCCGCGATTTTCTGGATGCGGACTATACGTTCGTGAACGAGCGGCTCGCGCGTCATTATGGGATCAGCGGCGTAAGAGGCGACTATTTCCGCAAGGTCAGCCTGCCCAAAGACAGCATGCGCCGGGGACTGCTCGGACAAGGTGCGATTTTGACAGTCACCTCGGTGGCGAACAGAACATCGCCGGTCATTCGCGGCGCCTGGGTGCTGGAGAATATCCTTGGCGTCAAACCACCGCCGCCGCCGCCTGGCGTCGAGACCAATCTGGACGTGAATGCGGGGGCTACCAGCCTGCGCCAGCGCCTCGCTATCCATCGCGAAAATAAGGTTTGCGCGTCCTGCCACAACATGATGGACCCAATCGGCCTCGCGATGGAGAATTATGATCTTGTGGGCCAATGGCGTACGAGGGACGGGGCCTTTCCCGTGGATGCATCGGGGGTGATGTCCGACGGGACGAAGATCAACGGTCCGCGCGACCTGCGGAACGCGATTCTTGCAAGATCGGATGCCTTCACGCACACTTTCATCGAGAAGCTGATGACCTTCGCGCTTGGCCGAGAGCTCGGCTTTGCTGACATGCCGGAGGTGCGACGCATAGCGCGCGAGGGTGCAGCCAACGGCGAACGCTTCCAGACCATCTTACGTGGGATCGTCAGCAGTCGGCAATTCCGGATGCCAGCGGGAGGTCGCAATGAGCCGCTGGACCGCACGCCGCGCCAGTTCACAATGAATAACGTCCAGCAGCCCAACCCACTGACCGGGAGAATGAAGCGATGAGCGGCGAAGAAACTTCGGGTCACAGATCTGGCAATTTTGATCGCCGCAGTGTTCTGGTTGCAGGCTCGCTTCTGTCGCTTGCGATGTCGTCCGGCCAGCTATTGGCAGCTGAGGCTCTGCGAGGGGACGAGTTGCCATTGCGGACCACGGGCCTTGAGCATCTGGGCATGCTCGTGCCGGATGTGACGAAGGCTGCCAAATTTTACGGGCGCTTGTTCAATCCGGCGGTTCATAAGGAAGCCGAGGCTCCGCTTCGCTATTATGTCGTGATGGGGAAGGGCTATATCGCCTTCGGTTCGCGCGATAGCGCTCCCGATCCAGTGATCGATCACTATTGCGTTCTGCTCGAAAAATATGACCGCAAAGCGATGGATACGCGGCTGGCGCGTGAAGGTCTGCCCCCGGCAAATCGCGGCATCGTCTATGATCCTGACCGCATTGGCCTGCAATTACTGGAAGCCCCCGCCGGTCTTGCGAGTACAACGGTCCCGGCGGGAAATATTGTGGAAGGACCTGCGCTCGTCGCACCGTTGGAAATGGAGAGCATTTTGCTCCGGGTCAGTGATCTGGCTGCGACTGGCAAGTTCATGTCCCTGTTTTTCAAAGAGATGGCGTCGCCAGTGCCGGGCCAAAGATGGTTCGCAGCGGCAAACACGCCGATCGCGATCCGACAAACGGTCGGGCGGGAAAAGCCGGGCGTTGACGATTGGACGATCCGCTGTCGCCGGTTCGATAGTGGCAAGGTTGCCGCTGCGCTTGCGCAGATGGGAGCCGTGATCCTTCCTTCAGCAAAAGGCACGTTACGCCTGCTCGATCCGAACGGACTGCCCCTGACGATGAAGATGACTGGCGCGTGATGCGCTGGGCTCCTGTGCCCCTGTCGAATGCCTCTGAGGTTTGGAGACGCCGATGACATATCTCACTCGCAAATCGCTGTCGCGCCGCACCGTGCTGCGCGGTGCAGGCGCCTGTCTTGCGCTTCCCTTCCTGGAATCGATGGTTCCAGCCGCATCCTCTCCGAAGCCAGCTGCGCGAACGCGGCTTGGCTTTTTCTATGTGCCGCACGGCGCCGTGATGGAAAAATTCCGCCCTGCAACTCTGGGGTCTGGCTTCGAGCTCCCACCAACGCTTCGCCCGCTGGCGGCATTCCATGACAAGATCAATGTCATCAGTGATCTGACGCTGCCCCTCGCTTACACGCAAGATGCCTCTGCCGCCGCGAACCACAGCAGTTCCTCGGCAGGTTATCTGTCGGGGACGGCGATGACCAAGAATATGAACAAGCTGGGTATGACGGCGGACCAGGTGGCCGCCAGGCATCTGGGCCAGGATACCCCGCTACCGTCTCTCGAACTCGGCATCGAGGAACCTTCAGCGATTTGTGGCGATGGTTGGAGCTGCGCCTATCGCGACACCATCAGCTGGCAGGACGCGAACACGCCGCTTCCGATCCAACGCAATCCGCAGCTGCTGTTCGAACGGTTGTTCGGCGCTGGCGGTACGCCGGAAGAACGTGTCGCGATCTGGAGCGAGTCCAAGAGCATGTTGGACACGATGACCGATGAGACCCGCAAACTCTCGGCCAATCTGCCGGCCGATGATCGGAGACGGCTGGATCAGTATCTTACCGATGTGCGCGAAGTGGAGCGGCGGCTGGAATTGACTCAAGCCCAAGCGAGCCAGGACATCGTGGTTCCGGAAAAGCCGATTGGCATTCCCGAAAACTTTGAGACGCACATCAAGATGATGTTCGATCTTCAGGTTCTGGCATGGCAAACCGAACTGACCCGCATTTCAACGCTGATGCTATCGGTCGAGAACAGCAACCGCATCTACCCCGGCAGCGGCGTGATGGAGAGCTTCCATCCGCTCTCGCACCACAGCAATGTGCCCGCCAACAAGGAAAAGCTGGCGCAGCTCAACGCTTACCACATCTCGATTTTCGGCTATCTGCTCGACAAGATGGCCAATACCCCGGACGGTGACGGGTCGCTTCTCGACAACTCCATTCTCATGTGGGGCAGCGGGATGAGCGATTCCAACGTCCATAATCATGGGCCTTTGCCGATCCTGCTGGCCGGTGGCGGATCTGGTCGAATTGCTGGAAATCGCCACATCAGCGGCGGCGTGGGGAAGGGGAAGCCGCTTTCCAACCTGCTGCTTTCCATCCTGCAAAAGGCAGGCGCGCCAGTGGAATCGTTCGGCGACAGCGACGGCACGATCGACATCTGATGCCAGCGTCGAAGAAAAGCATCGCGCTGGTATCACTGGCGGTCGTTGCGCTCGCCATTCTGGCCTTCCTTTTGCTGCATAAGCAGAGGCCGCAGCTGCCCCCCAAGAAAGCGCAGGAACTCGGCATGATGATGGCCGTGGCAGCGCGGGATAACGACCTCAAGCGCATGCGTGAGCTGATCGATAGCGGCGCTGATCTGGACGCCCGTTCGCCCGATGGGACGCCAGCGCTGCACTGGCTTGCCCGGCGCGACCTGGATGAAGACGCGGATCGTCTGATTGATCTTGGCGCCAGTCCGGGGCTTGCCAATGAGTATGGCCTCACGCCTCTCCATGTCGCGGCGGAGTTCGGTTCTACCAAAGTGTTGCGTCGGTTGATCAAGTCGGGCGCGCCGGTGGATACGCTGTCCCGTACCGGTCAAACGGCCCTCATGATCGCTGCGGGCGAGGGTGATAGCGATAATGTCGAGGCGCTGATCGCCGCGGGCGCGAACCCTAATTTTGCAGATAAGGCCTATGGCCAAACACCACTCATGTTGGCCGTGCGCGGTGGAAGTGTCGAGGCGGTGAAAGCACTCATCGATGCCGGCGCAAATGTGAATGCCGCCACCAAATTGGGGAAGCGACCGACATTCCGACCGCCGGGGGATGGCGGCGGCTCTCATGGCGACGGGATCGTGCGCGGCGGCGTGCCACCGGAGGGCGCGCGCGGCGAGTGGCCCGGTAAGGTTACGGCGCTCCATCTCGCCGCCCGTGAGGGAACGGTCGATATCGCCAAAGCCCTTGTTGAGGCGGGTGCTAAAATCGAGCAACCGGAGGCAAATGATACCCGGCCTCTGCTCGTGGCCGTGTTGAACGACAATATGCCGGTCGCGCAATATCTGCTTGAGAAGGGTGCAAACCCGAACGCGGCAGATTGGTATGGCCGCACGCCCCTTTGGGCTGCTGTCGATGTGCGCAATGTTGAGGTTGATCCCGATACGCTGCATCAGAAGGGCATAGACCGTCCGCGCGCGCTCAAAACGATCGGCCTGCTGCTGGCAAAAGGCGCCCACCCGAACGCGCGCGTAATGCACTATCCTCCGACCCGCTTCTGGCTGCAGACCGCGGGCTCGCTGGCTTGGGTTGATTTCACCGGCCAGACTGCATTTCTCCGCGCGGCGCTTTCCGGCGATGTCGATGCGATGAAGCTGCTCGTAAGCAAGGGCGCAGACCCCAATATTTCGACCACGAATGGCACGACGCCCCTTATGGCTGCTGCCGGCATCAATTGGGTGTATTTCCAGACCTTCGATGAGGGCGAGGACAAGCTGCTGGAGGCGGTGCGCTTGTGCCACGAGCGCTACGGGCAGGATCTCAACGCAACCAACGCTATGGGGCTGGCCGCCGTTCACGGCGCGGCAAATAGAGGCTCGAACAAGATCCTCACCTATCTTGCGAGCAAAGGTGCAAAGTTCGACATTCGCGATGAGCAGGGTCGGACGCCTTACACTTGGGCAAAGGGTGTGTTTCTGGCGACAGCGGCCGCCGAGCCGAAGCCTAAATCCATGAAATTGATTGAGCAAATTTGTGCTCGCAACGGGCGGTCCTGCGGGATCAGCTGAAACAGTCCGGTCATTACGGACCATATCATTCGGGGGCTTTCGTGCAGGACTTCATATTCTTCCTCGGGCGATTTCACGTTCTCGCGCTGCACTTGCCGATCGGCATCTTGATGATGGCGATCGGCCTTGAGATCGCGACCCGCTGGCCACGATTTGCAGCACTACGCCCTGCGGTATCCGTGACATGGTTCGTCGGTGCCTTGAGCGCCTTTGTAACGGTGACGCTGGGCTATATGCATGCGAGTGAACCCGGATTTACCGGCGATGCCGTCAATTGGCACCGCTGGAGCGGCGTGCTGCTGGCTGCGAGCGCGCTGCTGGTTTGGCTGTGGCAGCGCGAATTTCCCAAAATTTACGACAGAGCATGGCCCATAGCCTGCGTGGTTACGGGCGGACTGTTGGTGGCTACCGGACATTTTGGCGGCAATCTGACCCATGGTCCGACCTACCTCACCGAGTTTGCCCCCGGGCCATTTAGGTCAGGCCCAGGCGGACGGTCACCCGTCACCAACGTCGCCGACGCCGACATCTTTCTGGACGTCGTCCACCCCACGCTCCAGACGCGCTGCGCCTCATGCCACAATGATGCCAAGCGTCGCGGCGGACTTTCCCTCGCAGACTATAAGAGCCTTATGGAAGGGGGCGAGAGTGGAGCAGTGATTGATCCGGGCGAAAAGCAACGCAGCGACCTTTTCCGCCGCATCACTCTGCCGGCTGGCCACAAAGACTTCATGCCGAAAAACGGCCGGACGCCCCTGACGAAGGAGGAAGTCGCCGTGATAGGCTGGTGGATCGAGTCCGGCGCCTTGCCTGAAGGCTCTGTTGGCAAACTCAATGCGCCCGGGGAGATCCGAGGAACGATCGCCAAGGTGCTCGGCCTTTAGGAAAGACTTCGCCATCAAGGGCTTTTAAACGTCATCGCGTTTCGGCGATGGTGTTGGCGGATCGGTCTTAGGACGCGCCTGGGGGGAGCCGTGCCTTACCCGCCGTTTGGATCAGCGCCGCGGGAGAAGGCCACCTACGCTA